>CAYMDR010000012.1:0-4766 GCA_964389195.1 uncultured Candidatus Peribacteria bacterium
ATAACCGTTTTATCGGTTGGTCTTGTACTTTCAATTTTAATATCTCCTACCGTTTTAAAAATAACCACTCTTTCTTGTTCTAAAGGATAAGTACCTTGCTCTCCATGAAGCTCTTTATCCATCTTTACCAAGAAAGTAGAACTAAACGCTAAAGGTCTTAGAGGTGTTAAAATAAAAGTTTTATTAAGCTCTTCACTATCAAACTTTTGGAGCTGAGCATCCTCATCTTCATAAACTGGCGGATTGTCTGGATACATTTTTTTAAACTCCTCTCTCTGTAGATCCATATCAGCCTTTATATCTTGGAGCGTTAGATGTTTTAAAGTAAAAGGAACAACCTCCCATTGCTCCTTATTAAAAGTATCAGGATTATAATACTGACCAATATCTCTCCCCTGGAACTCCAACTCTTTAGCCTTATATAAATGTATAGAATTTTGAGCACTAGTTATATCCATCGGTTGATTAAAGTCTAATTGTATTTTCGTAGAAGGACCATTGTACTTACTCAAATCGTAAGGAGCTGAATTTATAAGAGAAGGCTTAGTAATAGTAAAACTAAAACTAAAATCTTCTTCAGTCTTTCCACCTTCCGCAGAAGCCGTCCCTTTTGGAACCGTAACGGTATAGGTAGTAGCAAAGCTAAGTTTATCCGGGATAAAAGAGATAGAATTAGTGCCTAGCCACTTAAATCTTCCCTGTACGGGAGGCTCTATCCTAAGATCAAGAGCCTTGGCTTCTCCTTCATCTAAAGTTGTTAACCCAACCATCGGACGATCAAACATCACCGTAATTTTCTGGTTTACATCTATATTTTCACCCGCAGGACTTGGAGCAAAAAGTAAAACTTTAGGTGAAGTTGTAATTTGATAAGTCTCTTCATAATCATACCCCATAGCTTTTTGCAGCAAACTTCGAGCCTCTTTGCCAATCTTTATTTCAAAAATATCGCCAACCTTAAAATCTTTATCTGGATAAAAATATAAAGAGTTAAAATTCCACTCAAAGTGTCCAGGCACGGCAGGGGTTATAGCAAAAGCCTTTTCTACCGAATTTTTATCCATTAATTGAGTAAATGTTACTTTAAGCGGAGCATTATAAGCAATCTGGCGAACACTTCCTTTTAATTCATAACCAACAACCTTTGGAGCTGGGATTGCCGGGTATCCTAAGAAGCCAATAACCATTAAAACAACCAACATGGCCGGCACAATAACTATAAATCTCTTAAGGCTGAAAGGGTTTCGTCTAAATTTTTTCTCCTCCATTTCTTCCTTTTGAGTATTTCCTGTTCTCATAGCCTGGGCATGTTGAACCATTAATTGCTGTCGCAATTTTTTCTGAAACTGCGGTCGAGCCAGAGATGGTGCCATCTCCTCAATTTTGTCCACAACCCGCTGCAGATCCTGAGGGCGCTTATGAGCATCCAGCAGGGCTAACAGTTTCCGAATTTTATTTTTGAAAAAGAACATTAATATTTCTTATATAAAATAGGTAAGATCGGGTTTAATTTTACGTAAAGTTCGATACAAAATAATAGCAACATTTCCCTCAGATAGACCCGTAACATGAACAATTTCTCGATTACTCAATTGGCTGAAAAATTTAAGCTGGATCACATTAAGCTCACGTTCCGGTAGATCTTGTAAAACCTTTTTTACTTTTGCGGATAACTCTTCTTGCGCCGCTTTCTTATGTGGAGAGGTTTTTTCCTCATCTTCAGAAACACCATAAGCCTGTTCGATATCGGATGTTCGTGTCTTGCCATTACGGTGGTAGTAATCATTCAAAGTATTGCGGGCGATTTTAAAAGCCCAGGCTCCAAAAGGCAATCCTCTCCACTCAAAACGCGGTAAATTCTCTAAGATTTTTATAAAAATATCACTGACCACATCCTCAGCATCATCTCGATCATTAACCTTAGCTGCCACAAAGGCATAAAGTTTTGGAAAATAGTAATCATACAGTCGACCAAAAGAGGCACTATCTGCCTTGGCATCTTCCACCAACTTTTGTTCTTCCTCCAAAGAAAGAGTCATATATTTAAGCATCGACGATGTACGTATTACTAAGAACCATTCTATACTATGCTGTTCATAACAGCTATACCCTGAAAACTATTACAAAATTATTTTACCTCAAAAGTGATAGAAGAACTTTTAATTATTTCTCCATTTAATAAAGTCGCTTCTCCATACAAAGAAAAATGACCTTTTTCGGGGAGCCATAAAAAATCAAAAGGGGCAACCTTTTGAGTAGTAAGAATTTTTCCATTAACATAATACCGTACTTCCTGCGTGTTTAATGGAATAGTCGCACGCAAAGGAACTTTTTGGCTGCTTATCGGGAGTGTGCTATCCAACATATACTCATCATTATTCCTGGGAGTATCAATAGAAATAAGCTTCGCCTCTCCATTCGGATACCCGTCTGGAAAGGCATTTGAATAGTCAAAAACTATATTGCAATGTTCCATTGGCGGTAACTGTAAACCATTCTCAGTTGCCCACTTCTGTAATATTATTGGATAGGCGACAAGCACTTTTTGCTTTATGGTTAAGGGATTATAGGTATTTTTACAAGCATCAGGAATAATGTGGCCACTATCCATTTCGATCCAGAAGTTTTGATAATAATTATCAATCTCACGGGGTTCAAACCCTTTTACAAAAATTTCACCAATTTTTTCGTTACAAAAAAGAGAAGGCAACATGCCAGATAGAGCACAAATTTCAATTTCATGGATTCGTGAAGGAATCACAAACTTAGAAGCAGGTTTAGATTGTAAAGCCGTTTCCATAAAATCTGCCCAGATAGGAGCAGCGCCTGTAACGCCGGATATATTTTGCATCGGGCTGGCATCCGCGTTGCCTACCCATACCGCTGTTAAAAGTTCCGGCGTAAAACCCACTGTCCAATTATCCCGAAAATTCCGTGTCGTACCAGTTTTAACCGCAGCAGGCCTGCTTAATTCTAAAACACTCCCTTCCCCAAATCCAGGTAAGCGTGCCAAAGGATCTTTTAAAATATCAATAATTTGATAGGCATGCTCTTTGCCAAACTGCCCAAGTACATCTCTACTCGTTGGTAAATTCCACGTATACAGTTCTTGCCCCTCATCATCTTTTATACTTAACAGAGTAGAAGATGTCCTTTGCATACCATAATTGGCAATAACATTATAAGCATTAGCCATATCAATTACTTCAACCTCACCGCCGCCCAAAGTTAAGGCAAGACCATAAAAACTGGGTGCATCATGAAGCGTATTGATGCCCATCTTTTTTAAAAACACCATAAATTCAGAAATCCCCACAAATTCTAAAGTTTTAACCGCCGGAATATTATAGGAACTCGCTAAGGCGGTTCGCAACCTAACGGGGCCATGATATTTCAAATCATAATTTTTAGGAGCATATGGGCCGGTTTCTGTAGTAAATTCAGTAGGAATATCATACAAAATAGTTGCTGGTGTATACCCTTTTTCTAGAGCAGCTAAATAGGTAAAAGGTTTTAATGCCGATCCCGGTTGACGTAAGGCATGTACCATATCTACAGCACCATCAATACTCTCATCGAAATAATCTTTACTGCCCACCCAGACCAAAATCTGCCCAGAAGCAACGTCCATGGCCAATAACGCCCCATTAGTAACATCATTTTTCTTAAGAGCATCAACACGTCTTGCAACAATCTGCTCAGCTTTTAATTGAAGATTATAATCAAGCGTCGTGGTGACACTCAGTCCTCCATGCGTCACCATTTCATCCCCAAATTTTTCCTCCAATTCATTCACAACATTATGCACAAAATGCGGCGCTTTTATCCTAAACTTATTGCTACGCAAAGTAATAGGTTCCGCTAGTGCCGTAACAGCCTCTTGCTCTGTAATAAATTTTTGCTTAACCATTTGATCCAAGACATATTTTTGTCTTTTTTTCGCCTTGTCAAAATAAATATAAGGGTTATACGCCGACGGTGATTGTGGAAGTCCTGCGATAAAACTTGCTTCAGCTAAATCTATATCGGAAAGATTTTTTCCTACATAAGCTTGCGCCGCGGACTGTGCACCATAAGCGAAATTGCCATAATAAATTTTATTAAGGTACAGTTCTAAAATCTCATCTTTGTTATAAATATGGCTCAATCGTACAGCATACATGGCTTCCACCATTTTATCCCAAAGATCTCGATTAGGCCGGTTACCACTTATATTACGAACCAACTGTTGGGTAATCGTACTTCCTCCACTGACTATGCGCTGCTCTTTAAAATTAAAAAAAAGTGCTCGCGCAATCGCTCCTATATCAACACCGGGATGAGCATAAAAATTTCTATCTTCAGCCGCAAGCGTTGCATGAATAAAATGCTGAGGAATGGCATCTAAGGCAACCAACGTTTTTTTACCGCTTTCCGGCTGCAAAATTTCATATAAAAGTTCGCCATGGCGGTCAAAAATCTTAGTAGTCGGATGATTAGTCGCCTCAGTAAATAATGGTGGCAAAGGCAAGAGGTAAGCTATATATACATAAAAACTTACGAAAAAAAACAAGACACAGCAACCCAATAGCAACCCCCTTAAAAGCCACGGATGGTTTTTGAAAAAAGTATTCATGAACGAGCAGATTTCTTACACACAAAATAGAACACCTTTACTCAACAGGCTATTACAATTTAATACTACCAAAATTTATACCAACGTTTTTTATTTGGCTGTTCGATAAGTTTTAACTGGTTTTCTAAGATCACAAAACGATCTTGAAACG
>CAYMDR010000012.1:4776-5159 GCA_964389195.1 uncultured Candidatus Peribacteria bacterium
CTTTTTTATTATCACTTAACATATTTCCCACCTCGTGTTGGAATTTCTTAAAATCTTCCCATGAAACAGGAGCATTGTCTGTACCACTTTTCTTCTTAAGATCAAGACCACCTTTTTCCCGTTCAAATAAAGATGCCTGAAGTTTGTATATATTCATAAGACTGTCCCGACTAATCAAGTAGTTAAACCCTTGAGGAGTCCTTTTTCGTTTATGAACCAAGCGATTGGTCTTTAAAGCTCTTCGGATCGTTTGAATGGATTTTCCGCTTATTTCAGCGGACTCTTGAATAGTAAGGTACGTTTCAGCCATGGAGAAGCAGAATATAAAATTTAATTTATTCAATTATAATGACTACCCGCCCGACTAATCAAGTGGATATTCG
>CAYMDR010000012.1:5169-20162 GCA_964389195.1 uncultured Candidatus Peribacteria bacterium
CAGCGACCATCTCCTTAAAAGGGAGCTGCTCTACCGACTGAGCTATTGGCCCAAATTTTAACATTGAGAGGAATTAAGATGCGGGTATTGCAATATCCGCATCTTAATTCCTCTTGACCGATGCCGGTCAAAAAAGCGTCACCATTGTAAGGATCAATAGTTATAATTTCAAGCCGTTTTTTTCTGAAACAAACTTAAGAGGATCAGACCTAGTCCTGGCAAGAAAAACCACAGATTACGGAAGTCCAATAAAATTCTCACCATTCGTGACTGACTATAAATTTGGGTGAGAGCATTTGGAGCGATGACAGTATTGGCAACAAGAGAGTTTCCTGAAGCAAAAATAAGAATAGCACTTATCATTAATCCGGCGCTTAAAATACCCAAAATCAAAATGATACCCAAACGTATCGTTAAAGGCTGATCATCATTTGCATCAAAATCAAAAAGTCCACGTACTGCCACAACTACCACAATCACAATGAGTACTAAAACTTTAAAAAAAGCCGTGGCCTGATCAGCATTCCCAACCGAAAAAAGCCTCATAAACCGAATAAAAGATTCGGAGCTGGCTAAGTTCATGGCGAATAGATTACCTAAAGCATCTGCACATAAAATAGCTATATAAGTGGAGGTGATAATTTTTAAGGTTTGGCTGCGGCCAATAATAAAACTGTATGCCGTCACCACACCGAAAAAGGCAAGTATAAAGAGATCCCAAGATAAATTGATGTGCTGCATAGTCGCTAAAAAACATCACTTTCCTGCATTATACCTTTTTTCCTCCACAAGAAAAGTGCGAGTTATTTAGCTCATCAGTTTACTGAAAAAACCTTTATCATTGGCTAAAATATTATTTTCACGAGCTAGCTCCAGATAAAGTTCACGTTCTTTGCGGGAAAGTTTAGTTGGAATATCAACAATAATCTTTACATATAAATCACCCTTGCCATTTCCTCGAAGTTTCTCAATGCCATGTTCCTTAAGTTTAAAGATTTTACCACTTTGAGTGCCTGCTGGAATTTTCAAAGAAAGTGCACCCCGCAAGGTCTCAATGCTAATCTCATCACTCAGGATAGCCTGAATAAGGTGGATATGTTGCTCCATATGGAGATCGTAGCCGTTGCGCACAAACTTCTTACTTGGGCTCACGCGGATATGCACATACAAGTCACCTGCCGGTCCACCAAAGGGGCCGGATTCACCTTTACCACTTACTCGAATGGTTGAATCGTTATCCACGCCCGCGGGAATTTTAATGCGTATTTTTTCATTATGACGAATCATCGTACTTCCTTGGCAAATGGTACAACGTTGCTCATGCCTCTTGCCTTCACCATAGCATTCCGGGCATGCCTGCGAGGTAGCCATCTGGCCAAAAAGAGTCTGACGTACTGCTCTTACTTCACCGGTGCCTTTACAGGTTGGACAGGTAATGGCTTTGCTGCCAGGTTCCGCGCCGCTGCCATGACAGTGGTTGCATGTACCATTTTTTGTAACCATAACCTCTTTTTCTACACCGAATACCGCCTCTTCAAAACTTAACGGTAATTGAAACTCAATATCATCGCCCTGCCTTGGCCCATGTTTCTTACGTCCTTGTCCACCACCTCCGCCAAAAAAAGTTTCAAAAATATCGGCAAAACCATTTGCCCCCCCAAAAGAAGAAAAATCAAAACCACTTCCCTGGAAACCTTGAGCACCATTAAAGCCCTGAGCACTTCCGGCGCTAGATCCAAACTGATCATAAGTAGATCTTTTTTGGGCATCTGAAAGAACTTCATAAGCTTGATTAATCTCCTTAAATTTACTTTCAGCCTCCTTATCACCGGTGTGTTTATCGGGATGGTACTGAAGAGCTAATTTGCGATAAGCTTTTTTAATCTCTTGCTCAGAGGCATTTTTAGCGACACCTAAAGTTTCATAGTAATCTTTGGCCATACATGTATTTGTTAAGTTAAAACGCACTTTGCTAGGTACGCAGCGAAAAGAATTATAGCCGAGATTGAAAACCCTGCCAACTTAAGGTATAGTGTCCCGCGCAAGGTCTTATCGTCTAGTGGCCTAGGACGCTACCCTCTCACGGTGGAAACACGGGTTCGACTCCCGTTAAGACTACCAGATTTTTCAGAGCCAACGTAAGGCTCAATAATCCAGTAAAGTATTATTATAAAATATTAAATAACCCTGTCATTATAATTATTGAAACAAACACCTTGGTTGTGAGTTTACATTGAGTGCATGGCATTGACTTGCTGATTGCACTTTGTTAAATTTTCGCTTGAACCCGAATTTGGGAACAGATTGTGTTGTGTGCGCATTTATCTCGAAAAATTCTTCTCTTTAGACCTTTGAAAATTAGAAAAAGTGAGACATTTCTTTTCCTTTATTGGCCTAACTTAGGCCTATTTCTTGTCTAAATTTATAATTAAATTTAATTATCGTCTTTAATAATTCGCCACACTAATAAAAGCGATAAAGACGACTTACTAACAACTATATATCTCTATTTCTCTATTTATTTATTTCTTAACACATAAGCAACCTATGGATATTACGAATGGTTTGCTACAGGTGCGTCGAAAAATTGCTGGCTTTAGCCTCGCGATGGTGATCTCAAGTCTCTTTGCGATCAGCGCGGCTAACGCAGCAACGTTTACTGACGTTCAACCTAGCGATTGGTTTTACCCTTACGTAGAACAACTTGCTGCAGATGGTATTATCAAGACATCTGTTAGCAATTACAGACCTGGCGATTTAACTACTCGCGCTGAAGCTGCAAAGCTTCTCGTTGAGGGTTTTGATCTTACTATGTCTGAAAGTACAGTTAGTCCTTTCAAGGACGTGCAGCTTGGTGCTTGGTATGCTGGTTACATGATTACAGCTAGCGAGCTCGGCTTCATGAATGGTTACAAGGACAACACAGGCGCATTCACTGGTAATGCTGGTCCTAATGATCCTGTAACTCGTGAACAGTTTGCAAAAATGTTAGTGCTTGCTGCTCCATTGATTACAAATACTACAGGAGCTCCACACTTTGCTGATATGCCCACAAATAACCAGTTCTCTACTTACGTAGAAACTGCTTATAACTGGTCAGTACTCGATGGTTACCCAGACGGTAGCTTTGGTGGCGGTAGAAACATCAACCGCGCTGAAGTTGCTAAGTTGGTTTCCAATGGTATGAACCCAGTTAAGCGTCCAGGTGCAGGCTTCAGCGTTGAAGATGCAACTGCTTTAGACAGCATGTCAGTAGAAGTATGTTTCAGCGGCGATGTTGGCACAGGTGCTGACGTAGCTGGAAACTATATGATCACTGATGCTGCCGGCGACGAACTTAGTGTTACCGACGCAGAGGTATCAAGTGACCCAATGTGCGTAATGCTCACAACTGCAGCTCAGGTAGCTAAGGAAGATTACGACCTCACAGTAAGTGGTGTAATGTCCGATTCTGATGAAGAACTCGACGTTACAGACCTCGTTTTCTCCGGTTACGTAAAAGGAGCTACAGCTTCAGGTGATCTTACTGTTGAAATCAGTGCTTCAACTCCAGACGGCCAAACTCTTCCATCAGGTGCTACATCAGTACCTATGGCGACTTGGAACTTCGGAGCTGGTAATGAGGATGCAGTTCTTAAATCTTTAGTGGTACACCGCTATGGTGTTTCTTCACTTCCTTCAGATCACCAAATTTACCTTTACGAAGGTAACGAAAGACTTACTTCCGGAAAAAGTGTAAATAGTACAACTAACGAAGCTACTTTCTCTAACCTCAATCTTGAGATTGCAGCAGGCGATACTCGTACTATCACACTCAGAATGGATACAGGTACCGTTACTTCTACAGGTGAAGTAGGATATGAAATTAGAAGTGCAGCTGACGTTAATGCAGATGCTGGAACAGCAGACGGAGATTTCCCTGTACAAGGTGAAAAATTCGACCTTTCCACAACAGCTGCTGGAACTATCACTATCGATGCAAACGGAAGCATCACTAACCCAAAAGTTGGTGAAGATAACGCTACAGTTGCTAAATTCAAACTCTCAACATCTGGTGAAGGAGCAAGTCTTGAACAACTTAACCTTTACTTCACAGGTTCAGTAACAACAGATGCTATTGAAAATCTCGAACTTTATGTATCTGGAGAAGATAATGCTATTGCAACATCTGAAGGCTTAAATAGCCAAGATCTTGCTACCTTTACCTTCGACACTCCTTACGTAATGGCTAAAGGAGATACAAGAAGCTTCTGGGTAACTGCTGATTTCAACACAGGTCGTAACGGTGATACTGTTCAAATCTATCTTGATGAAACAACAGATCTCGTTGCTATTGGTGATAAATACGGCTTTGGTATGACTGTTAGTTCTGGTGGTTACGATGGCGTAACAGGAGGAACAACAGATCAGTCCAGCTCAACCTTAGTAGGTGGTGATATCACTATCTCTTCTAATGGCCCAGCTGCTACTGATGTACCAACTGCTGGTGATGATGTTGAACTTCTCAACTTCTCTATCGCTACAGTTTCTGACATAACATTCAAAAACTTCCCAATCTCCTTAACAGTTTCAGAAAGTGCTGATACAACTGAAGGTTTATTAGATAGCGCTACAGGTGACGCTAACCTTACAGACATCAGAATCGTTAATGCTGATTCAGGTGAAACACTTTGGGGACCTGTTGATGCAGACGTTTTCGTTACTACATTAGGAGGTACTACAGCTATTGGAGAATCAACAGATGCTGCTCAGGCTTTCTACCTCTTCACTGATGAAAGAAGTATGGAGGCTGGCGAGGAGCTCAATTTATCTTTGACTGCTGATATTGCAAACACATCGACACTCGATGCTATGACTATCGGTTCTACTCTTGCTTTGGGTTCTACTTATCCTCAAATCAGAGATATCAACAACAAAACTCTTACAAACAGCTCTTCACTCGTACCTTCCGCTGCGATTGCTGGTAAGACTATGACGGTCGCAAGTCCATCATTAGTATTATCAACAGCTGCTGTGCCAGTACGTGCAACATCTTTCGTAAAAGGACAAGAAGCTGTTAGATTCGTAGGTGTTACTGCAGCTTGTGGCTCTGCCTCAGACTGTAAAGTTACCGACGTTACTCTAACCGGTTACCTTGATGAAGATGTAGACAATACCTTTACCGCTGGTACAGATAACAGCATCGTTCTTAACTCCATCGTGGGAAGTGTATGGTTAGAAGATGAAGAAGGAAACGTTGTTGCTCCAGCAGAAGCTGTACAAACAGCAGGAACGGTTACCTTCGATAACTTAAACTGGGTAATCCAAGGTGGTGATACTCCAGTATTCTACGTTGTAGGTGATGTTTCTACCGATGCTTTCAAGAACAGCACAAATGACCGTGTTGCTTTCGCAATTGCTACAGGTGGCGTTACTTATGAAGATGATGATAGCAATAGCCGAACATCTACAGGTGCTATCAACGGATCTTTAGGTGCTTCTACTGGTACATGGATGTCAATTACAGGCGGTGGTTCATTAACCGTTGCGGTTGATTCCGGTACACGTAAAGAAGATATCGTTATTGCTGGTGCTGCAGATCAAGAAGTTTCTAAGTTCAAATTCTCTGCAACTGACGAAGCTTTCCTTGTAACAAAATTATCTGTAAATGCTCGCCAGTCTTGTGTAACAAACTGTCTTCTTACAGCAGACCTTGGTGACTACGATAACAATATTTCTCAAGTAAAACTTAGCTATACAAATAGCGCTGGTGTTACTGAGACTAAGACAAGTTCTCTTACAAATGGTACAGCTAACTTTAGTGGTCTTGATTTCTGGATCGACAAGGATGACGACGCTATGTTAACTGTTTCTGCTACACTTAACACCATTTCTGGTGGAGCTGCTGCAGGTGAATTCGTTGACCTCGATGTTGCTTTCAACCAATTCGAAGCTGTTGCTCAAGGTAGTGGAGAAACCTATAAGACTGATAAGATTGACGCAAGTGTTGCATCAACTTCAGATTTAGATTTCGGTACTCTTACCTTCACTGATTCTACCGATGACTTGGATACTGGTGATTTAGTAGGTACTACAACTCTTGGCGCTTCCGCTTCCTTCACTGTGGATAATGGTGCTGGTGCTGTAGACCAAGCTTATCCTGTAGGAACTATCCTTTGTGTTGATGATAACAATGATGCTTCATGTTCAAGTGAAGATATCTACGTTATTACTTCAACTTCTGCTGGTTCAACAGAATTAACTATCACTGCAAACTTAATCGATAATGCAGGAGATGGAACATATGATGATGCAGATGCTCTCTTATATGCTTTACCAGGTAGCGGTTACTTAACAGCTACAAACCACATGCATGTTTACGAAACTAAACCTACATTGGCCGTAGCAGCTAGCTCACCTTCTGATGCTAGAACAGTAGCTTCTTCTGATAATGCTTTCATCTTCACTATCAAAGCTGACGCACAAGAACAGGTAACTATGCGTGCTGCTACAGAATTAACAAGTACAGCTGCTGGAAATGGAGCTATCTGTACACCTGCTGCTGATACAGATGCTGGTGACCAAGTAGATGGTTCTAGCGCACTTTGTACAACAACTGGAAATACAGCTGGTGATACATTTGCTTTTGATTCAGGTACTACAGGTTTAATTGATGACTATACTCGTGTAAATTTCTGGATCAAATGGACAGATGCTGCCGCTGTAGCTAGTCCTACATTTACAGATATAGCTGTTGCTACAGATACTACAGCTGTTTCTACAGCTGATCAGGTAACTGCATTGTCACAAACAGCCTGCGGTGCTGATCAAAGTACTTTCGTAACAGGAGAATGGTATAACTGTGATGTTGCTATGCCAACTGGTACTGACTCAGGTGATCAGTTTGTATCTATCCAATTAGTTGATGCAACTGAGCTTCTTGCTACAGATACTATCCATATCGACAGATTACTGTTATACAATGATAAGCTCACAGTTGATCTTACAACTGATACAACCGATGTAGATACAAATGCTAACAACACCACTAATGCAGGTGCTCCAGTTGCAGCCCTCTTAAAAGAAGGTGGTTCAACTTCTGCTACTGGTTACTGGGCTACCTTAACCAATGGTGCATCTTCTACTAATTCGGCTTCAGTTACATTCATCCCAACAACTGAAATCTCTATTGCTAAAGGCACTACAAAGACCTTTACCCTAAATACTAATACTTCTACTCTTCTTGCTGAAGATGGAGGTTCAGACGATCCTGTAACATTCTCGATCGATATGGGTACAGCTTCTAGTGGTACAGTTACAGCCGGAGACTTCTGGTGGAATGACACCAACTTTAGCAACGTAACAGCTGGTTCAGCTCCTGGATCATCTTTTGCTTTTGCTACTACACCTGGTGTTATTAAATGGACTGGTGTCGTTACAGACACAACTCTCAATGGAAATACTTTGATTTACTAATATGGTTTAGTTCTCAAGGTGTCGGCCTAATTAAAAGCCCCCCCGGATTTTCCGGGGGGGCTTTTTTTATGCAAAAATGTATGTTACCTTTAGGCCTGCATTATTTAAAAAATCTTTATGAAAAAATTTGCAATTATAACTTTAACTGTACTTGTTCTACTAACCACAGCAGGCTGCTCTCAGGATCCTTATGTAGTGGATATTTCGTATCAATCCAAAGAGGTTCAGGCAAATAACCAAAAGCTCTTACAAGAGTCTTTGGATAAATATGGAAAGGCCTCAACCGAAGACGAAAAAGCGGGATATGCAACAGAAATAGGTTTCCGTTACATGCAGTTAGGAAATTACCGTGAAGCTATAAAATACTATGAAGAGGTTATAAAAAATAGTCCCGGCCATTTTGCAGCATTAAATAATATTGCTGCCATGTATGAGGAAGCAGGGGATCTTAAAAAGGCCTTAGAGTATGAGCAAAAGCTATATCAAGACCAATCAACTAATAGTGAAGTGGTAGCAGACACCATCCGCTTATTAGTGAAAAATTCACAATTTAGTGATGCCCAGGGGGTTCTGGACGCTTTTTCTAAGTATGACAAAAAAAACGGACCTAATTATACAGATTTTATTAGTGACCAATTTAGTTATATTGCAGATGCTCAAGCGAAAACAACTAAAAAATAATTCTACTATCATGAAAAAAATATCATTATTTATAACAAGTGGCATTATATTTTTCCTCTTAAGTGGTACTACTTATGCTACGCCGACGATATCATCCGAGGTGAATCAAACTTTTGATAAAAATCAAATCTCTACGCAATTACGTAATATTACTATCACCGAAGATAGTGTCACTAACTACATAAAAAGTGGGGTTATTAAATTAACCATTCCAGATAGCCTTCCCATCATTTTTGATGACGAAAGGACACTTGATAATATGGTGGTATACGGCACGGCCGTAGATAACGGGAAAGTTCTTGCATCACCAGTTTTTAGTTTTGAAAATAAGGATAAAACCTTAATAATACCTATTGAAGCAGCTTTTGCTCCCGGCGAAGTTTTAGTCCTTACAAAAGTATTTGTAGAAGGTTTTAATACAGTGCCTGCAAAATCAGGAAATATGTTTTTACAAGTTAATGAAGATGTAACCGCCTATACCGACGCTAAATATTTACGTGTGCAATCTAGTACCAATTCTGACCATTATAAACCGGAACCACCAACCAATATTGTGGTTAAAGATGATGTAGGTGGAGTAAAAATAAGCTGGATTAACCCAACAGACCTGGATATTCAAACTATCCAGATCTTAAAAGGCCTGAATAATGATTCGATAAGTGCAAATAACCCCATTTTAGTAGGAGGCGGTGAGGAAGAGTATATCGATACCGCCGTAGTAAAAGGGGACACGGTAAAATACATCTTACGTGCTAATGATGGGCTTAATACAAGCGATAATTCCGCGGAAATAAGTTTTATAGTGGGAACAGGGTCTACAGAGCCAGCAGCGGAAGTAACACCACCTCCTGTAGAAGAGCAGCCGACTGAAGAGGTACTTCCAACCGAAGAAGTTCCAGCGGATAATCCACCTTCAGAAGAAGCGCAATATTGTTCCGGTTATAAAGATATTCCAGCAAACGATCTGCATTGTAATGCGCTAACCTATGTAACTGCGCAGGGCATCTTTAAAGGGTACGCAGATGGTACCTTTAAGCCTGATCAAGAAATTAATCGTGCCGAAACTGTAAAAGTTATTGTAGAAGGTTTTGAGGTAACTTTGGCAGAAGATGACCATACCAATGGAGGCTTTAGCGATACGGTTATTGGCGAATGGTATATGCCCTATTTGCAAACAGCAAAGCAGAAAAACATTATTAGAGGGTATTTAGACGGGACATTTAAGCCACAACAAACGGTAAGTTACGTAGAAATGTTAAAGATTTTCCTGGAAACATCAGGCATTGATCTGCCTGCCGAAAAAGCAGGAGACGTATGGTACAAGCAATACGTGGATTATGCTCTTCTAAAAAACCTTGTGCCTTATGAAAACATTACCGCTGGCATGAAAAGGGTAGATGTCGCCGAACTTTTCTACCAATGGAGTTTACTTTAGTCTTAATGAAGACTTTTTAAGAAACAAAAATTCTCTCGTCAATACTATTAATGGCTACAGGATTGCGATTTACCAGTGAAATAAGTATCATATTGGTTAGTTTTTTTAATCTTAATTCACCATTATGATGCACTCGATGCATATAAATATTCCTCCGGAGGAGGGCGGTTTTATAAAATTTTTGAAGAAAGGACTTTCTTTCTTATCCATATCCATGGTGATGGCCTTAGTGTTTACTAGTGTAGCATCTGCGGCCTTTGGAGGTTTTACGGTAAGCGGAGGGTCGGCCACCTTACCAGCCGTAGGCGGAACAACGGCAACAGTTAGCGCTGTTTCAATACTTACTACTGCTGTAGATGGTCTTGATGGAGCGGATCAACTTCGAGTAAGCATCGATACGAGTACCTTTCCAAGCGTAGTTTTTGATCAAAATGTTACCAGCGCAACCATTGGTGGTACCTGTGCCGCCATTGCTGCAGCAGGTTCAAAGACCATTACCTATACTTCGGCTACAGTAGCTACTATTAATATGGGTGCCGCTTTTGACCCGGATTGCGGAAATGGTGAAACTGCCACTATCACCGGCTTAAAAGTTGCTACACTGTATGCTAATTCCAGCGTCGCTACCGCCGCTATGGTAACTGCTACTGCCAGCGCTAATGATGGTGGTGCTTTTGCTACAGCTGTTGCAACTTCAACTACCAGTACTCGAACGGTAACTGCCCAAGATGCTGCTGCAACGGTAACTATTGCGGGAAATTCCGTAGTAGGTGTCGCCGGAAATACAACCTTAAATCTTACAATTCCCTTAGATCTTTCCACAACCAATGCTACCGATACCCTTTTGGATGCAGGTGATACCGTAACCTTTACCCTCCCAACAAGTTTCTCTGTAACAGGTACTTTGACCTCCTCTCATACTTTCGATGGAGGTACTTTTACTACCCCCTGCGTAGCTGCTAGCCAGGCTATTACTTGTACGGTAGCAACTGCTATTACCGATGCGAATGGTACAGGAACACTGGTGATAGCCGGTATAACGGGAGGATTTGTTGCTAGTGCGCAAACTATTACCGATCTTGCTTTAAATGATGGGGATAATGGTGGTGCCGATGTTGGTGCTGATACATCTGTCCTCTTTAGTGCTGCAACAACAACAGGAACTCTGACTTCTGCTGATATTGCTCTCAGCAGCATTGCTACCAATGAAACAATTATTGCAGATATTGCCTTTACAAACCCTGGATCGGTAACTATTGCTGCAACTGATAAAATTAAGGTTACTTTTGGTTCTGGGTTTACGGTAAGTGGCGCTTCAGGCGGCACCTGTAGTAGTATGGACGGTTCTTTTGCCACTTCAGTTTCCAGTCAGGATGTTGTTATTACCCGTTCGGGGGGATCAGCCCAGTCAGCAGCTGCAGAAACATGCAGTGTTACCGGTATTGTCAATCCAAATGCTGCCGGTGATGCTGGCGCATATACGATTACAGTAACCACAAGTGCAGATGCGGTTCGTTATACAGCCTCTTCTGTAACATCTGACGTTATAACGAGTAGCCAACATAGTTCAGGTAATCACTCAAGTAGTTCAAGTAGCTCGACCACCACCACCACTGATGATACAACAGTAGAAGACACAACCACTGACGATACAACCGTGGAAGATACAACCACGGATGATACAACGGTAGAAGACACAACCACTGAAGACACAACCACTGAAGACACAACCACGGATGACACAACAGTAGACGACACGACTACCGACGATACAACCGTTGTAAACACCACCCCATTTACAGATCTTACCGATAGCTGGGGAGCAGACTATGTAAATACACTTTATGAAATGAAGGTGGTTGAGGGAAGAACTCCCACAGCTTTTGCTCCAAATGAAAATATTACTCGCGCTGAAATGGTAAAGATTGCTTTGGTAACTTTCGGTTATCCTGTAGAAGCAGGAAAAACACCAAGCTTTAGCGATGTAAAAGCTGATGACTGGTTTGCAAGTTACATGGCAGCTGCAGAAGTTGCAGGCATTGTACAAGCTGGTGAGAACGGCAAGGTTCGTCCAAATGATCCAGTGAACCGCGCTGAAGCCCTAAAGATTATTTTGGTTGCCGGTAAGTTCGCGCTTGGAAATGCTCCAGCTACTTCTTTTAGCGACGTTATGGATGATGTATGGTACGCTTCTTATGTAAATTTTGCCTTCGCCAACGGCATCGTAAAAGGTAAATCCGCTACCATGTTTGCCCCTGGCGATTATATTACTCGGGTAGAAATGGCCAAAATCGCCGTTCTTGCTTACCAACTTTCGGCAGGATTCTAAAAAAGAAAAAATAGTTTAGTTATAGTAAAAAGCCCTCTGTTTAACAGGGGGCTTTTTTGCATCATACTTTAGTTTAAAGGCACGATAACTTTGAAAGGGGTTCAAGGCTGTTTATGTTCATGATACCTCTTATACGCCCTGCAAATAGCTCCCAGTGACTTTAAAATATGCCCAGGCAGGTTATACGTAAGACGAGAGCGGTCATGTCGTTTACTAAAAGTTATAGGAACCTCAGCCAGGGTAATACCTTTAAATTTTGCTTCAATTAATGTTTCATGGGTATAGGTATGAGTGGAATGCACCTCCAACTGTGTGGCTGCTTGCTTGCTATAAGCCCTAAAGCCCGATGAGGCATCCTGGATGGTAAAATGAAGCATTTTGCGGACAAGCCAACTGCCTAAGCTATTGCCATAGCGTCGTGGCCAATCCATAAAATTTAAAGTTTCAATTTGGCGATTGCCTACCACCATTTCAGCTTTGTGCTGAATAATTGGCTCTATAACTTTGCCAATTTCGGTAGAGTCATACTGGCCGTCGGCATCTAAATGGCAAATAATATCAGCTCCCCAGGACAAGGCGGTTTCTAGGCCTATTTTAAAAGCGTTAGCGAGCCCCTTATGGCCTTTAGTATGAACCACCTGCGCGCCATGGTTTTGTGCAATCAAACTCGTTTTATCGGTAGAGCCATCATCAATAACAAAAATTTTAAGCTCCTTAATGCCCGTAAAATGGCGCGGTATGGTATCCAGAACCTTCCCCAGAGTTATCTCTTCATTAAAGGCAGGGATGAAAATAGCTAGCTTCATGTATGAACTCTTGTAAATTTTTTATAAAACAGAAGGTAGACTACGGTAAAAAATAACATTATGCCACTGATGATAGCGCCAATAGTAAAAGTAAGTGGCGCGAAAATAAACTTTATTTCATGGTCGCCCGCAGGCACGGTAACGCCTCTAAAAATATAATTGGCACGCTGGATAGTTACCTCCTTGCCATCGATGAAAGCCTTCCAGCCAGGATAAAAAAGTTCTGTTGTTAACAAAAAATTAGCGTGAGCAGATGATACCTCATAGGTAATACGGTTAGGGGTATAAGAGACAATAGTGACATTACTTTTAGAAGATTTTTCTGCTGATACCAAGGGCACCAAGGAAAAGGAAGATGCCACATCTTCATCACCTTCCTCCAGATATACCACTTGGTAAGGATTAAAATTACGATCAGCTAATTTGCTTAACAGTGCCCCCGGATTTTTTTCTACTTGAATCTTCGGTACTAAAAAAGCCCCATGCATATAATCGCTATTTTCATAAATATCTAAATCAGCCCCTTTATAAACCGTTACAAATTTTTCTGGATTCATATCCGCAGGAGCTTTACCTGGAGCAAAAACCACATACTTAACACCAAAAAGATCAAAGAGAGGACTATCAAATTGGGTAGTCTGTATAGCAGGAATAGCGGCAGTAGGCGTAACAAAAGGACGAATAAATGTTTCCAGTAATTGTCTTTGTCTTTCATTATAAAAATTATGCGCCACCACGCTGCCAAGGCCATAATATAAATTAGTGCCGGGGATCATAAAAGTATAATCAAAAGGCACCATTTTTTCATACGTTTTTTGATGGGTAGCCAGAAAAATTATGCCAGGTGTTTGCGGATAAAAAAGTTTTGGTGATGTTGTGGGATTTTGGTTATAACTTAAAAGCGCTAAATCGAAAAAAATAAAAACAAAAAGTAAAATATTTATGGGGAAACGCTTAAGTTTAGGCCACATCTGGATGCTTAAGGCCGTAGCGATGGCTCCCAGAAAACCAAATAAAGAAAGTAAACGTGTATTGGAAGACGTATTAAAAACAGGTAAAAAATGGATCAAATCCAGTAATGGCCCTACGTTGTACACTACAGATAAAGCAAGTATTGCTACTCCTCCAAAAAAGACTGGAAGTAAGAGTTTTTTTTGCATTCCCTTTACTACTCCAAGCAGTAAAAAGATAAGTGCAATAATGCCAATATAACCGGTGGTCTCGTTAAAATTTACAGCTCCTTCCCAGTTATGAAGCGCGGGATTTCCCCAGTAGTGAGGAAAAATAATTTGCCATAAACTACTGGGAGGTAGAGCTAAAAGTGCTTGCGCCGAGCGATAACTAAGATCGATAAATTGATAATACTCAAGTGTCGGCAAAAGTTGAATTGCGGAAAGCAGTAAACCTAAAATAAAACTCAAAATAAAATAACCAAACTGTTTTTTAAGACGCTTTTTACCTGCCTGCATTTTCCAGAGTTGATAGGAGCGCATGAGAACAAAAAGTCCACCGGCATAAAAGATATAACCGGCCACAGCTGGGAATCCTGCTAACAACATTCCGGCTACAACAAGCGAAACCCATAAGCATTGCTTAAGATCCGGTTTGAGTAAAAACTTTTCCAGACTTAAAAAATACAAAGGAGCCAAAACCATCACCAAAGTATGAGGCCACAAAAGCCATACCGTATTAAAACCACAAAGCATATATACCAACGAGCCTATCATTGCCGGCCAAAAATCTACCTTCAATGTACGCAAAAAAAGGTACATAAAAAAACCCAGCAAAAAAAACTTTGTAATAACCAGCAGCGAAAACCCCAATCCCAAATCAAAAAATAGTAAGAAAAATAAAACCAAAGGTGATAAGAATGAAAAATGGATAATCGTAAAAAAGGGTATTCCTTGAGCACTCAATGGGTTCCATAGGGGAAGAACACCTTGTCGAATTTGTTCCTGAAAGAATTTCCAGGAAGGTAAAATTTGATCTAAAACATCACTTCGTAAAGTATTTTTCACCATATGATCCCCGGTACTAAGGCTGTGCCAGGGGTAGTAATCACCCAACAAATCGCTTGGAATAATATATTCCCCTTTAAGAAAAAATGGCCAAAAAAGTATAAATGTTACCATTAAGAAAATGAAAGCAGCTTTGGCAAGATGGTGATGAAAAAATGAAGACATAAATCAGAATCGACAATACCGACTAATGCTATTACCATATAAGCAATTAGTCAAAACTCCTACCTTCATTTGTCCTCCAGGAAATATCACAATTTACGCATTCT
>CAYMDR010000013.1:0-5264 GCA_964389195.1 uncultured Candidatus Peribacteria bacterium
AGATTATACGCCCAACGGGACTTATAGACCCTGAAGTTGTGGTGCGTCCAAGTAAACATCAAATCGATGATTTACTGAAAGAGATTCAGAAACGTGTAAAGGTTAAGGAGCGTGTGCTTGTAACAACTTTAACCAAGCGGTCTTCTGAGGATCTGACCGAATATTTAACCGATGCCGGTATTAAAGTACGCTATTTGCATTCCGATATTGATACTTTGGAACGTATCGAGATTTTACGTGATTTGAGACTTGGTAAGTTTGATGTACTGGTTGGTATTAATTTATTGCGTGAAGGTTTGGATTTGCCCGAAGTTTCTTTCATTGGTATTTTGGATGCTGACAAAGAGGGGTTCTTGCGTTCAGAAGGGGCTTTAATTCAGACGATTGGACGTGCGGCGCGTAATGTTAACGGTTTTGTTGTGATGTATGCTAATCGCATGACCAAGGCTATGACCAAGGCTATTGATGAAACCAACCGTCGTCGTAAAATCCAAGAAGATTACAATACCAAACATGGTATTACGCCTCAAACTATTATTAAAGCTGTAAAGGATATTGGCTTGTATCGTAAAAAAGGTGAGATTATTCTTGGGGAGCGCCATATTGATCCTAAAAAGGTTCCGCATGATGAGTTGGTGCGTTTAGTGAAAGAGTTAGAAGAACAGATGGAAATAGCTTCGCAGAATTTGGAGTTTGAAAAGGCGGCTGAATTACGTGATGAGATCGATATGTTACGGGAGGAGTTTAAAATTTAGCACTGTTAGCTATTTAGGCTTTTTTTAAGGCTAAATCTCTTAAAAAGCTGGAAACAGATTGGTAGCCTTTCTTTAAAGCTTTTTTTTCGATCTGTTTTTTATCTTTGGCCGTGACGCGGAAACGAATTATTTGAATGTGGTCTTTCGTATACTCTTTTTCGGCTAAAATTAAATCAGGTAAATCGTGAAGTAAATTGGGAATATCGGCATTTAAAAAATCTTGAGAAATATTTGCCGCTTCACATTTTACATAAGATGTATCTTTATTAATCTTTTCTAAGATATAAAAATACTTTTTATTGTTGAGAGTGATATAATGTTTAATTGTTGTTTTCATAAAAAAATATCTAAATTATGAACTTTTATAAATTTTAAGGCACTTTTTTTATAAAATTCTTTACAGTCATAATTGTGAATGGGGATGATGAGGTCAAATTTTGCAAAAGGATGTTTAAACTTCATATGGCTTCCTTTTGCTGAAATTTTAATGCAGCCGGAAGCGATAAGTATTTTTTCAATATCTGCATAATGTAAGCTTTCGGGGTTTGTATAAAACTTTTCAAAAGTCTTTTTTAACTTTGTCATAAAAGCAGGCAAGAATATGTGTATTTAATATCCGCTACTTTTATAGCTATATTTTAGAAAAATATAGCTATAAAGTCAACGTAAGTCATTGCATGGATGTAAGTTTAAAAGCTGTAGATTAAATAAAATTAAAATATTTCTGAACTTTAGAAACATAATTAAATATTTTAGCACTTTTAGGTGGTGGGTAATTGCGGTATAATCGTCGTATGAAAAAGCTTTTCTTTCTATTTTTCTTACTTACGGTTTTTGCTGGTTGTATGGCGGGAGAACCGAATGGAGGTGGAATACCGACTACCACTTTTCAGGGTTCGGAATTTCAGGGGGAGATGATGACGAATTCTCAAGAGCAAAGTAATGGGGAGTATGCCAAGATATTGCAACAAGGTGAGGCAAAAGCCTGTTTAGAACTTACCGATAGTGGCGCTGTTTATACTTGTTTCGATAAATATTTTACTGATAAAGCTTCCAGCGTTGGTCCGGAGGCGGCTTTTAAAGATTTGAAAGCTTTGTATGGAGTAGATGCTAACGTTAGAAGTTATTGCCACCCTTTTGCCCATGCTATTGGGCATGGGGCGGTAACGAAATATCCTGTTTTATCTGAGGCTTTTTTACATGGTGATAATTTTTGTTGGTCAGGGTATTTTCATGGGGTGATGGAAGATTATGTGCAAAAAATCGGTAGAGAAAATTTGCCTTCCAAAATGGATGGTATTTGTGCGGAAATTCCTGGTAAAGAGACGTACTCTTTTGACTACTATAATTGCGTTCATGGCATTGGTCATGGGGTGATGGCTATTACCCAGGATCAGCTTTTTGATTCTTTGAAACTTTGTGATAGTTTAACCGGTTGGTGGGAACAAAATTCCTGTTATGGCGGGGTTTTTATGGAAAATATTATCGCTGATGGCTTAAATCATAAGACTGGGTTTTTACGTCCAGAAGAGCCTTTATACCCTTGTAGTGCTGTTGAGAAACCTTATAAAGAGGCCTGCTATTTGATGCAAACCTCTTACATGCTCAAGGTGACAAGTTATGATTTTAAGAAAGTTTTTGGTTTATGTGAAGGGTCTGATGAAGGGTTTCAGGTGACGTGCTATCGCAGTTTGGGAAGAGATGCGAGTGGATCTTCGATTAGCAATGTTGATAAAACCCGTGATACCTGTAATTTAGGTAAAAACTATGAACAAAAATCGGAATGCATGGTTGGTGCAGTAAAAGATTTTGTCTCTTATTTTCATTCCGATATACAGGGAAAAGAGCTGTGTAATTCTACAGACGATCAAAAAATGAAGGAGCTTTGTTTACAGACGGTGGATGAATACTATAAGCAGTTTTAAGTATTGATCCTTTTAGTTTTACCAAGAACCACCACCGCCACCGCCGAATCCGCCCCCGCTAAAGCCGCCACCACCAAAACCGCTTCCGCCACTCCAAGCTCCTCCGCCTGAAGAACGAGGCGAAGATTGAAAGGTGGATTTCATATCGCCACTTAAATGATTGAGGCGACTTAAAAAGTAATAGGTGCTGAAGTTATTCATAAAGCTTGTATCGTTGCTGGAGTACCAGTTTGGCGCTGTTTTATAGATGCCTTCAAAAGAGCGTGTCCACTTATCGGCTAGGCCTAAAGCCATGGCATAGGGTAAAAGTTTTTCGAAAATATTTTCTTTTTCCTGGAATTTTAAACGGTCTTTTTCAGCGGTGTTTATATATTCCTCTAGTCCTTTGATTTTAAAGAATATTTCTGATCCTTTTACGGTTTTGGCGGGCATATATTTGCTGAAAGCGATGAAAATTACACCAGAAATGGCTACTCCAATAGGCACAGAGATAGAGATTATAGTGGTTTCGGCGGCTCCCCCAACCGTCATTAAGCCAAGAAAAATAAAAATGCCGCCGATGATGCGGTAGGTGTTACGAATAGTATCGGGATTGCTGGCAAAGAATTTTTCTTTGATAAGGTTGGTGTAGATCTGTTTTTTGAGCGTTGGAAGGTGTTTGTAAAATTTGTTAGTAAGTTCGGAAAGTTTGCAGCTTTCTTTATAAAGTACGCCACTTTGTAGAAAGAGCGCATCCATCATCTCCTTTTCGTGGGTTTTTAAAGTTGGTGTTATATCTTTAGTTCTTTTAAACTCGTATTCGAAAGTTTCAAAGAAGAATTTTTTCTCTTTGGTTTCGATAATTTTAAGATAACCTCTTACCGCTAGATCAATGATGGTAGAGATTATATCTTGCATATCCACACGTTCATCAATAAGAGTGCCAACTTCTGCAGGTGAAAGATTTTCCGGTGGTGTGTAGATGGGCATGATGGCCGTATGTGTGGTTTCGGCATCACGTCCATGTTTGTACCACGCATACAGCATAAAGATTAAAACGAAAAAAGGGATAAAATACCCCCAGTTGTCCTCTAGAAACCATTGGAGTTGTTGTTGCCATGAGGACATTTGCAATAGACCTTTTGGTAAACCGATGACGGTGGTAAGCCCTTCTTGTGGCGCTAAAGAGCTTGTTGCTTGCACGGTTATGGTATGGTCAACGATTTGCGTTGTGCATGCTTGTAGAGAAGAGCCGTATTGGCCGGTGTAGCAAGTAGCGCGAAGATCTTCCGGTTTGACGTTTGAAGGAACCGTTATGGTGGCGGTGGCTTTATTAACAGGTACGTCCCATTCTGTACCGGTGTTGTTCCAATAAAGCTCCTCATGGTCATTAAAAGTAGTGATAGCTCTTTGAACTTGGTAGGTAATAACGAAAGTTGTTGGTTGTTGTAGGTAGGTAGCGGCATCGCCAATTTGTAATTTTACATATTCACCTTCATTGGACTCTGTAAATGGCCAAGCTTTTCCTTTTTCATCGGTGACGCTTAAGAGTTGAAAACGCAGATTTAGACTGTTTCCAAAACTATCTTTGTAGCGAATAGGGATAGTACGAAAAATACCATGATGCTGTTCACGGCTGTAGTCGGCAATAATAGTTTCTTTTACGCTCATGGAACTATTTTCCTCAATAGTTATGTCACTGTTAAAAGAGGAGATATTCCAATTCCAGCCATAGGCTTGGCTTAATGCTATGTTGAAAGTTAAGCTTAAAGCAACGACTCCTAAGAGAATATTTTTAAGACGAAGCATAGATTTAGCCTTCAAAGTTAACTTTAACGTTTTCGCGCTCTTCAGCTCGGTCAATTTCAAAAAATTGGCGTTTTACAAAGCCAAATATTCCGGCAAAAATGTTATTAGGGAAAACCTCCATCTTGGTATTGAAATCACGGACTGTGGCATTGTAATAACGGCGGGAAAGTTGAATGTGCTCTTCCACTTCACGGAGAGTTGCTTGGAGATCCATAAAGTTTTGGTTGGCTTTGAGTTCTGGATAGTTTTCGGCAACAGCAAAAAGTGTTTTGAGTGCGCCGGTTAGCATGTTTTCGGAAGCGGCTTTTGCTTCGGGTGTGGTGGCGTGCATAGCTACATTGCGGGCTTTCGTGACCTCTTCTAACGTTCCTTTTTCGTGTTTGGCGTAACCTTTTACCGTTTCAACCATATTAGGAATAAGATCGTAGCGGCGTTTGAGCTGGGTTTCGATATCGGCCCAGCCTTCTTCTGCTTTATTTTTAAGTTGGATAAGACCGTTATAGATACCAATAGCTATAAAAGCTAAAACGACGATTACGGCGATAATGATGAGGGCTGTTGGATTCATAGTGTGGATATTAAAGATGCCTGTTCAAGTAGAGGCGATGCAATCTTATACCACATAGCTTTTTTGGCAAGAGGTTGGTGGTTAGGCCTTAAAGCTTGCTGGTGATGTCTTCTTTCACCTTGTTTTCTGTCTTGATGAGAATGACCTCGCGGAGGGTCCATTTTTAGTCCCAGGGAAGGGTCACAGTTTATCCAATGAGGGCAGTCATTTCCGGACTGTAATGCAGTC
>CAYMDR010000013.1:5274-8994 GCA_964389195.1 uncultured Candidatus Peribacteria bacterium
GGGACTCCAGGAATTTGCGTCCGTAAGCTTTTTGGATGATACGAGGGTCTAAAATGATCATGCTACCGGTGTCGGTATGGCTGCGGATAAGGCGACCAAAGCCCTGCTTGAATTTTAAAATGGCTCGCGGGAGTTGGAACTCGTTGAAATTATCCTGGTACTTTTTCCCGCGAGCCATGAGTATCGGGTCGTCGGGTGGATCGAAGGGGAGTTTTTGCATGATGACACAGGTTAAATCGGTACCTTTAATATCGACCCCTTCCCAAAAACTGTCGGTTCCAAAGATGGCGCAGTTTTGAGGTTCATCTTTAAAATATTCTAAAATCTTGCCTCGTCCACCGCTAATGCCTTGAGCTAGTATGGCAAAACCTTCTTCCTTTAAAGGCGGTGCTATAAGGTGGTAGGTTGCGGTTAATGCTTTTTTAGAAGTAAAAAGGACTAGGGTGCGTCCTTGATTTTTTTTGATAACTTTTTCAATGAGCTCTGCGCAATTTTTGAAATAGCCTTCGGTAGCCGGTGGTGGAAAATCTTCTGGGATGAGAATTTTTACTTGTTCTGGATAGTTAAAATGTGATGGTAAAGCTAACTCTTGGCATTGCTCATCTAAAAAAAGTTGGTCGCGAATGAAGGTGAATGATTGGTCGGTACGGAGTGTAGCAGAGGTGAGGATAATACTTTTTTTAGGTTCTAGCAGCAGTGATTGTAAGGTTTTGCCAATATTCAGCGGTGTACTTTTAAGGTTTACGCTATTATCCATATTTTTGATGAGCCAGTGGACGGTATTTTCATTGTTTTCGCTCAGGACGGTTGTTGCAAGTTCGGTAATTTTTTGTTGAGCATCATGGCGATAATTTTTTATGGTTCCAAGTACTTTTTCTCCAAGTTTATCTTCCTCTTCAATGGCTTGTAGGGTTGTAAAAAGTTCTTTGGCAAGCTCTATAATACTTTTGGTGCAATCTTTTACTTTGCTCCATTCCATACTGCTAAAATGGTTTTCCTTTAAAGCTAATTGGTAGCTAAATTTAAAGGGTTCAATATTTTTCTCCATAAAAATGCCTAGGATGCCAAAGAAAATATCTGCTTTGCCAACAAGCGTTCGGATAAGACGTAAAGCGTTGCCGATCTCTTTATCTTTGGCTTCTTTGGAGCTATTTTCCTCTAAAGTTTTGAGTATTTTTTCAAAAGGGCTCGTTAAACTATTTACGGAAAGAGTAATAGTGAGGCTGTCGGTTGTCACTTTTTCCAAGTGGTGCGCCTCGTCGATGATTAGATAGTTATAGGGTGGAATAAGCGGTGTTTCTGCTAAGGTATCTTGTAAAAGTAAAGCGTGGTTTACGACAATAATTTGGGCATTTTTAGCTTGTTGGCGCATTCTTTGTAGATAGCAGTCTTCAGGATTGTCATTGGCTTCGTGGGCACATACATATTCGGCGCAGTGTATTTCTTCTAGGCTACTAAACTCTTTGCCTTGGAGTGAAAGTTCTTCTAAATCTCCGGTTACGGTTGTTTTTAGCCAAATAAGAATTTTTACTAAAAGTGTTACCTCGTGATCTAAGAAAATGGCTCTTTGCATAAACTCGCGTAAGCGCTTAAGCGACAGATAATGTTTACGTCCTTTGAGAGAGGCTGCTTTAAAGGTAAGGTTTGGGTCAATAGTTTGCAAAGCCTGTTCTAAAAGGAGGAGGTCTTTGTAAATAATTTGGTGTTGTAGATTGTTGGTGTAAGTGGCAATGACAACTTTTTCATCATTTTTTAGACTCCAATAGAGGGCTGCTAAAAGGTAAGCGACAGTTTTGCCTGTGCCGGTTCCTGCTTCCGCTAAAAGATGTTTTTCTTGAGTAAAAACCTCTAGGATTTTTGTTGTTAAGGTTTGTTGAGCTGCGCGCGGTTCATAATCTTTTATGATGGTGGCGAGGGCACCGTTTGCTGCGTAAAATTTTTCAAGGAGGTTTTCTTCTATGGTAGAGGGTGCAGTATGGGTATTTGTAGTAACTACTGTAGGTTGTTGCTGTATGTTAGTTTCAGTAACGGTGGTGGCAGTTTTATAAGATGTTGAAGGATGGTTAAAGAGATCAGCTAAGCTCCAAGTACTTTTAGCTAAAATAGCCTGAATGCCTTCCAAGGTGGTTGGATCGATTTCACTAATTTTTTGTTGCAGAATATAGAAAAGCTCTAAATTGGCTTGGGTGTCGGACATGGCTCGGTGCCTTTCTTCGTGTTTTATTTTTAGGAGCCGGGTAAGTGTATCTAAACTATAAGAGGGGAGCCCCGGTAGTAAAATTGGTGCTAATTGGAGCGTATCGTATAAAGGGTTTTTTAATTGGAGCCCTTTGGAGTTTAGAAAGCTTATATCAAAGGCGATGTTATGTCCGATGATGGGGACATCTTCTAAAAACGTGATCAGTTTTTGTTGAATCTCTTCAAAAGTGGGGGCAGCGCTTAAGTCCTGGGCTTTTAGTCCTGTGATGTGGCTGACCATGCTTGGAATTGGAACGCCAGGGTTTACCAGTTGATGGAAAGTATCAGTAATTTGGCGGTCGTGGAATTTTATAGCTGCTATTTCAATAACCTGGTCTGCGTTGGCATCAAACCCGGTGGTTTCAAGATCAAGGACAATATAAGTTTTCATGTCTGGCAGTATAACTGACCCATCTCTAAAAGTCATGAATTCATACTGGAAACCATTTTTATATATTCGTCTAGGTTAATAATTTGCAAAATAATTTCTATCGGATACAATGATTTGAAACTCAGAAGTCGGAAAGAGAGTTTCGAAACAAAAATAAAAGGAAAAACAAAAAAAATACTCGCGAGTAAAAATAAAACAAAAGGTTATCAAAATAAAAATGTTCTTTAAAAAATACGTACACACGGTGTGTCAAAAATAATTTTGTACAGAAATTGATGAGGATGCGGAGCGGTTTGCCTTAACGTGAGGAATAGGTCTCACGGTTATCCTACAAACGCCCTAGAACGTTCCGCCTTCTTTCAGTCTTTGTTCATAAAGCTCAGCGCCGGGAAACCCGGACGCTTCGCGCTCGCGCCGTGCGCTCGCATCTTTGTTACAAATAGACTTTCTTTGCTCGGTGATGGGAGATATGTTGACTTCATATTAACCATTCAGAGTTACTCGGTGTTTAACGCTATCTCTTCGGAGATCTTTGAACACACCCACGGGTGGTCCTTGGCCGGACTGGAAACATTAGCCGAAGCTTTGCAAAGAATGGACCGGTCATCTGGTAAAACAAAAATAAATTCCAATACAAAAATCCTTGAGTTCTTATCTTTTTTCACTTTAAGAACCCATAAGGTCCGGAATTTTTAAAAGCCCCGCTTAGCGGGGCTTTTTGTTATCTCTGCTTTATTTTTGAGTTTTGATCGGAATTAGTATTCCTCTCGGGATGGATATTCGTATAATTCTACGTTGGTATTTTTTGTATCCTTGCCAGTACAATCTAAACTTAGGCTTGTGTCACTTTGGGTGAAAGTTTGGCTCCAGCCATAGTCATCATCATAAGGGGTTTCGTAGAGTGCTACCCATCCGTCTTTTACCAAAAGTGCCGCTTGTTCTTCACATGAGGTTTGTCTGTTTTTATCTGTTTGGTAACTTATCGACATTTGATCGTCGGTGATCTCCTGAGTTTTGTTGGTTATGCCTTTAGGTACCATAAAGTAAAGAGGTTTGAAGCTTTGGCTGACGGAGTCCGTATAGTCATCATT
>CAYMDR010000013.1:9094-19535 GCA_964389195.1 uncultured Candidatus Peribacteria bacterium
CCATAAAGTAAAGAGGTTTGAAGCTTTGGCTGACGGAGTCCGTATAGTCATCATTGGTTGTTGTGATGCTGTCAGTGTGGCAGGGGCATTCGCAATTACAGGAGGTTTCGTGGTTGATAAAGTTAAGGATAATTACGGCGGCTTCTCCGCGGCTCAGATTTTTATCAGGTGCAAAAGTTGTTGCGGTTGTGCCTTTAACAACCTTGTGCTGCCAGGCTGCAAAAACGGCTTTATAGTACCAAGCATTAGAGGATACATCGGTGAAAGGCATAATTTCATCTGCGGTATGAGGTTCTTGTAATTTGGTGCTCAGGTTGTACATCATCTGAACAGCTTCAGCGCGGCTGATGGATTTTCCTGGACGAATGGTATCGTCACTAAACCCTTGCAAAGCACCTTCATTGTAGAGATGCATAACATCGTCGTAGTACCAATCGCTCTCTTTAAGATCTTTAAAAGGGTTGGCATGTTCAACATAATCTCCTTCAAAATAGGGTCCAGGTACTTGGTAGGCTCCTTCTTCAACAATAACTCGAGTGGCGGTTCTTGCTTCGCTGAGAATTTTAATAAATTCGGAACGTGTGATGGTATTATTTGGTCTAAAACATTTATCTTCGTACCCTTTCATAATGCCCTGATAGTTTAGTTCTTTTACAGCATCAAAGTACCAATCGCCCTCTTTGACATCGCAGAAAATACCGGTGCTTGGAGTATAGTTTGTTTCGTTGTAGGAATAATCGGTATAATCTTCAGGGTAAATAGTTCTGGAAAAGCCTAAACCAAGTAGACTTTCTAACTCGCTGGAAAGGTCATCTAAAGCTTGAACGTCCATTTTTAACATGCCCTTTGCCCAGGCACTATCTTTGTCAGCGTATGTTTTTAGGTAAAGGTTGTGCCATGGGCTTAAAGCTTTGTGCATTTCTTGTTCTATCCAATCATCATCACCTGTAGAGGCTTTGGTTACCTTCATAAGGCTGGAGATGTAATTTTCGATACCCTGAAAATCTACGTAAGCGATATTTGCCACCTCCTCTTGGGCGTTTTTAAAGGCTTCGGCAAAACCTTTATTGCTTGTTAAGCTGGTACTGCCTTGGAAAACGTTTTTTAAATCTGGATGGGTAGAGATGACCATTTTTCCATTGCTGGTAGTGCCCATCCGTAAGTAGATTTTAGCGAAGTTGGTTTGGAATATTTTTTGATCTTCTTCGCTGCAATAGTCGGTACAAAACAGCTTGCCGGTATCGAGTTGAAACTCATGGTAGGTGGTTGGGCCAGTTTCGTAGGTGGTGTATGTGAAGAAACCGGGATAATCTTTTTCTATTTTGTTAAATTCGATTTTAAGATAGTCGGAGATTTTTTCTAGACTGGCTGCAACCTGGAGATCTTTTCCTTCAGTGTCAAAAACTAACGTTACGGCCGGATACATTTGGTTGGCGTTATGAATGAACACAGCATAATTGCCGGTGAATAGGTCAATAAAATCCTTATCGATATCGATGTTTGATAAAGTCTTAAACTCTTTTTTCCAAGTAGTGTACTCCTCCATAAAGGTGCTGTCAGGCTTTAATAGTTCCATGATGTCCTGAAAATGACCCGCTAGGTTTTTTTCTTCCGCATAGAGGATTAAGTTTTTCCCGGATACATTTTTGTAAAGGGATGGAGTGAAATTGTATTTGTTAAGATTCATGTCCAGTTTTCCTAAGACTGCGCCATCAGCCTCAGTTGATAGATTAAAGGTAAAGCCATCTTTTTGTTGAGAAAGTGATAATCCTTCTGCTAATTTTGCTTTTAGTGCGGTTGAGAAATCGTCATTAAAGATTGTGTCCAAGGGCATTGATCCAAGAAACTCTTTCATGATCAATTCGTTGAAATTCTGGGGGTTGTTGCTTGAGTTGACGTAAAGATTGAAGAAGTTTTGGTTAAGCCATTGAGCTTGAGTTTTTTGGTAATTGTCGTTGTCTGCAAGCTTATCGCCGCCGTTATTATTATAGAGGTCGATAACTTTTTTTAGGTTTTCCACATTTTTACTAACGACGATAAAATTACCTATGTAAGCGGCTCCTCCACTGCTTTCGTCTGATGTGTAGATGTCGATCTGTCCATAATTTTCAGTGTGAATGGTGTATTTCCCTTCTTCACTTACGGAGAGTTTTTTAAATTCATCCTTGGTAGCTTTTACCATTACAACATAAGTGTCGGTAATCTCTGCATCTGTTTTTGTGGCTATACTAATGGTGGTATCTTTTAAGATGGTTTGAGCGAGATCTTTATCTAAGATTTCTTGGGCGATATATTCAGGCATAACATTTGCAATAAACCAAGCTTCTACAGGGTTTTCTTCGCTGGTATTGAATTGGTAAAGTGCATCAATATCTGCTGGTAGAAGTTGAGCCGGATTCATGGAGGTTTGCTCTATGTTTTGGGCTAACGCCGGAGTGATCATTAATGATAACACGCCCAGTGTCATCGCTAGTTTTGGAAGGATTTTCCCCATAAGGAAGGTGTTAGAAATTAAAGTGTTTTTATAAAAAGATCAAAAAGGTTTTCGCTATCTACAGGGCCTGGGCAGGCTTCGGGATGGAACTGCACAGCCATGAAGGGGAGTTTTTTATGTTTGATGCCCTCTACAGTTCCATCGTTGGCATGGGTGTACCAAACATCCCAGTCTTTAGGTAAAGTTTTTTCGTCGATGGCGTAGCCGTGGTTTTGGGAGGTCATGTAACATAAGCCCGTTTCGGTGTTGATGCAAGGTTGGTTTTGAGCACGGTGGCCATATTTAAGCTTGTAGGTTTTGGCTCCGGCGGCCAGTCCCATTAATTGGTTGCCTAAACAGATACCAAAGGTTGGGATTTTTTGGGCAAAACATTTTTTGATGATGTTGATAGTTGGTGTAAGCAGTGCAGGGTTGCCTGGTCCGTTAGAGATGAAAACCCCGTCGAATTCTTTGGGAGCCTTGGTGCCGGTGCTTTTTTCAAAAAAATCGTAGTCCCATGGAACGCGGATGATGCTGATGCCTCTTTTAAGAAAACTGCGAATGGTGTTATTTTTTACGCCGCAATCGATCATGACGATCCGTTTGATCTCTTTATCGGCTTTATAATAGGTAACTCCTTTAGGGCTTACCTCGGGGATCATGTTGGTTTTGTTGGGGTCGTAGAGTTCGATGTCATCTTTCTCTACCACGATTTTGCCCGGCATGCTGCCTTTGGTTCGTAGAATTTTAGTGAGGGCGCGGGTATCGATACCGGTGATGCCAGGGACGCCTGCCTCTTTTAAGAAATCACTGAGGCTTTTTTGGGCGTGCCAGTGGCTGTAGTTTTCGGAATATTCGCTTACCACTAAGCCTTTAATGTGGACTTTGTCGCTTTCAAAAAGTTCGCTGATGCCGTTTTGGCTGTTTTTTTCACCGGGAATGCCATAGTTGCCGATGAGCGGGTAGGTAAAAGTAAGAATTTGGCCATGGAAAGATGGATCGGTAATACTTTGAGGGTAGCCGACCATGCCTGTGGAAAAAACCACTTCGCCGGAGCTGGAGGTTTCTGCTCCAAAGATGTAGCCGTCGAAGGTGTGGCCGTCTTTGAGGATGAGTTTGCCTTTTTTCATGGTGATTTTTTGGAAAAAAGTAGTTCTATTTTTGCTTTATCCTGCGCCAAAAGGCGCTAACTTGGCACACTATAGCGAGGGAGGGTAGGGAAGGCAAGGATTAATCATGGGTTTGTTTGGAGGTGGATTTAGCGAGTGGTATAATCAGGCAAAATATCTTAAATATTACTTTCAAGACCTTCATATGACCGACTTTAAAGGTAAAGATCTTCTTTCAACTAAAGAGCTTTCACTCGCGCAGATTGAGAAAATTTTAGAAACAGCCGCGAAGCTTTTCCCGGTGGCGGCTAAGGAGCTTGGGTTAAAGAGTGAACAAACCGAGCTTTTGAAAGGTTTTGTGTTGGCGAACCTTTTTTATGAACCTTCCACACGTACGCGACTTAGTTTTGATACGGCGATGCAACGGCTTGGTGGTAAGGTAATTACCGTGGCGGGGATGGAAGGATCATCTTTGATGAAAGGTGAGACGCTACGGGATACGGCGATGGTGGTGGAGAATTTTGCTGATATTATTGCGGTTCGTCATCCTTCGGTTGGGTCAGTTGCCGAAATGGCGGAGGCGGCAAGAATTCCGGTGATTAATGCTGGCGATGGGTCTGGGGAGCATCCTACTCAGGCGCTCTTGGATCTTTTTACGATGCAAAAAGAACGTGGCAAATTGCAGGGTTTAACGGTGGCGATGGTGGGTGATTTAAAATATGGCCGAACGGTGCATTCGTTAAGTTATTTGCTTTCGCACTTTGGGGTGAAGCTGATTTTGATCTCACCAGAACAGTTGCAGATGCCGCGCGAGGTGGTGCAGGATTTGCAGGCTAAAAATATTGAATTACGAGAAACGGAAGATTTTGCGGAGGCTTTAAAGCATGCGGAGGTTCTTTATATGACCCGTATTCAGCGTGAGCGTTTTGATGATCCGGCGGAATATGAGCAGTTTAAAAACTGTTATGTTTTAACCAAGGCGGATGTTGAAAAGCATAATGCTCAGATGACGATTATGCATCCCTTGCCGCGCGTAGGGGAGCTGTCTTTGGATGTGGATGCGCTTGATGGCGCGGCTTATTTTAGACAGGTGCAAAATGGGGTGGCGCTGAGGATGGCGTTGTTGGCGTTGCTTTTGGGGAAAGCTTAATTCTTTCTATGAAAAGTTTTGTATTAATTAATGCGAAAATTGTTACTCATCAAGAGATTTTTGAAGGGTATGTGGTGGTGAGCGATGGAAAGATTAAAGAGGTGGGGCGTGGGCAGAAATATGATGGATCCTTTGAAACGATTGACCTTAAAGGTAAATATATTTTGCCAGGATTGATCGATGTGCATGTGCATTTTAGAACTCCGGGGATGACGGAAAAAGAGGATTGGGTAACAGGTTCAAAGGCGGCACTTGCTGGTGGTGTGACCACGGTTTTAGATATGCCAAATACTATTCCGGCAACAATAAATGCTGAAATTTTAGAACAAAAAAGAGCCATTGTTCAGCCACAATCGCTGGTGAATTACGGTTTTTATTTAGGGGCGACGCATGGCAATGTATCGGAACTGGCAAAGGCCAAAAATATTGCGGGTGTGAAAATTTATATGGGGAGTTCCACGGGTAGTTTATTGGTGGATAATAAAGAGAAGTTAGAGGAGTTTTTTGCAGAAGCGGCGCCAAATAAGAGTAATAAACTTTTGGCGATTCATGCGGAAACGGAAAGTTGTATTCGCGAGGGTATGGAGAAATTTAAAGATAGCGATGACGCGCGCAAACATTCGCTGATTCGTGCTCCGGAGTGTGCATACGATGCGGTAAAAGAGGCTCTGCATCTGGCGAAAAAATATGGAACGCGCACGCATATTTGCCATCTTTCTACCGCTAAAGAGCTGGAGGTTGTGAAGAAATTTAAGAGTGTTTTGATCAGTGTTGAGGTGACGCCGCACCATCTTTTTTTGAACGATCAGGATTATGAAACGTATGGTAATTTGGTAAAAGTGAATCCGCCGTTACGCAGCATGCAGGATCAGGTGGCGTTGTGGGGGGGGATTAAAAATGGCTTAGTGGAGATGGTTTCTACGGATCACGCACCGCATTTGTTGGAGGAAAAGCGTTTGCCGTATGGTCAAGCTCCAAGCGGTTTGCCAGGGGTGCAGACGATGTTGCCTCTGCTTTTGAACGCTGTGAATGAAGAAAAATTAACGCTGCAAAAAGTGGTGGAGTTGTGTGCGTATAATCCGGCGCGCAAATTTAAGATTGCTGGCAAAGGTGAAATTATTGAGGGGGCAGATGCCGATCTTACCATTGTTGATATGGATTTTACTGAGAAAGTTTGCCATAAGTTTTTATGGACTAAGCCGGATTGGTCGCCGTTTCATGGGTGGGTTTTAAAGGGTTGGCCGGTGATGACGTTTGTGGGTGGTGAACTGATGTATGAGTGGCGGGATAAGTTTGGTAAGATGCCCGGGAAAGAGGTTACTTTTAATTAGGAATTAATAATTTTGGAGTTTTTATGGATTGTATTATTGAGGGGAATTTAGGTGGTGCAACTCTTGCTGTGGGGCATTTCTTATTAAGAAATATTGAAAATAAAAAGAATCGAAATGGAAAATTGGATAAACTTATTTCAGGTTTAGAGTTGGAACTAAAAAGTAATCCCGGGAAATTCTTAGGAATGGATCCTCTTATCCAATATCGCCAATTTATAGATTCCTCTAAGAGTGTAGTAACGTCTAAAGATGTAGCGCCGCTTATTTTGATGAATATGGTTTTGGAAAAGGGGCGTTTGCCAACTATTTCGCGTGTAGTCGATACAATGAATTTTGTTTCGATTACTTCTGGTTTAACGATTAGTATTTGGGATTTTCAAAAGTTAAAAGGAGATATTGTCTATAAACTTTCACAAGGTGGTGAAAAATATTGGCCTTTTATGGGAGAGGAAATGCAACTTTTGGCTGGCGAACTTGCGGCATTTGATGATGAAAAAGTTCTGTGTTTGGTGCGTTATCGTGATTCTAAATATGCTCCAGTTGAGCTTGAGACAAAGGATATTGTCGTGCATATCCAAGGGGTTAAGGGTATAGATTCTATGCATGTAGCGGCTGCTTTAGACCAATTGGCCGATTTGCTTCTACAGATAGTTGGTGGTGAGCTCCAAGATAAAAAAATCGTTACTAGTTTGTTATGAAAAAACTTCGCCGGTTTTTGGCTAGGTTGAAAAGAGGTTTGATGGGGATTCAAGAAAGTTTATTTGATCGACCTTCATTGTTGTTTCATTTTCCAAAGGAGGTGATTGGTTCTACCGTGCAGGGAAAATCTATAAACTGTTATGTGCTTGGAGAAGGTAGTAGGAAAGTACTTTTTTTTGCTGGTATTCATGGTAATGAGGTGGGTACGGTTAAATTAATGTGCCATTTTTTGTCTTGGATATCTAAACAATCATCTCTATTAAAAAGTTTTCAGTTTTTTATAATTCCCTGCCTTAATCTTGATGGGTATGAAATTGCTTGTAAACGGCCTGATTATTTTGGGGGAGGAAGACATGGTAGATTTAATGCTCATCAAGTTGATTTAAATAGAAATTTTGATACGCCAAGTTTTTGTAAACAATCCCGTTGGCTTTTTGGTAAAAATTATAGTGAAAGTGTTGAAGTATTTTGTGGTGAAAAACCCAATTCAGAACCCGAAGTTAAGGCTTTAACAGACTTTATTCATCGTAAGCATATTAAGATTGTTTTTGGTTTTCATAATGCTGGAAGAGATGTAGGAAGTACTTGCGATGAAATTGCTCAGCAATTGAAAGAAGTGTTTGCTCAAAATTCGGGCTTTTGGGCTTTTACTGAAGATGAATGGCAGCGATTAGGTCAAACTGGGACGGCAAAAGAATGGGCAGAACATCATCATGTTAGTTACCTAGAGATTGAAGGTTCGACACGCTGGGGATCGGATTGGAGTCGACAAAAGGTGGCTTTAAAGGCTTGTTTGCAATATCTGGTTGCTTACAAGCAATAGGCATGTTTAAATGAATAATTAAGAATTAATAATTAATAATTTTGGAGTTTTTATGGAGAAATATAAGCAGGATTTTATTACGTTTTTGGTTACATCGGGGGCTTTGAAGTTTGGTGATTTTACGCTTAAAAGTGGTCGCCGTTGTCCTTACTTTTTGAACCTTGGACAGTTTTATAAAGGCAGTTCGATGAGCGAATTGGCCAGCTATTATGCGGCATCGTTGCAGAAAAATGTAAAAGATTTTGATGTGATTTTTGGGCCGGCGTACAAGGGCATTCCGTTGAGTGTGGCGATTGCGATGCAGTTATCGCAGCAATTTCAGCAAGATGTTTCGTATAGCTTTAATAGGAAAGAAGCCAAAGACCATGGCGAGGGCGGGATGCTGGTGGGTGCGCCGATTCATAACGAATCCAAAGTGGTGATCGTGGATGATGTGATGACGGCCGGAACCGCTTTGCGTGAAAGTTTGGAGCTGCTGAAGAAGATGGGGAACCCGCAGGTGGTTGGGGTTTTAATTGCGGTGGATCGTATGGAAAAAGGCCAGGGTGACGTGAGCGCCGTTGCGGAAATTAAACAGGATTTTGGCGTGGATGTTTTTGCTATCGTTACGTTAGAGGAGATTGTGGAGTTTTTATACAATCGCAAAATCGATGGCCGCATCTACATCGACGCCCAAGAAAAAGAGGCGATCGAAAAGTACCGGGAGCTTTATGGGGTGTAAGGGGCTTTTTAGGTGGGCGCACCTCCCAGGATATTGACAAATATATCTATTGTTCTAGTATGTGCGCCTTATAATAAGATGTATGTCTCTTACTGTACAAACATTTGCACCTCAAGATCAAGCTTCAGAGCAGATTGCAGTGGATACTCTTATGCATCAGGTTTTAAAAGACAAGGATCCTCGAAGTTCTTTGGCGGCATTTGATATGGATGCCAATATGTTTAAGAACGATGTTGGTGTTATGGTTTTTTTGGAGAAACTTGCGCAACCAACTTTTTGGAAGTTTTCGGTTGAAAGATTTTATCAAATTTTACTTCCGAACGATTATAGGAAGGTATTAATGCAGGTAGTAAACGGGGAAATTCCAGGATTAGCACCTGAGGGGGCGCGTAAAATGCTTGAGAAAGCTGAACGAATAAAAAATCTTTATGCCTTACAAAAAAGACTTTTGGAAAGCAATGGGAATGGCCATGCACTTGGCTTAGAAAATCCAATTGTTAATGAGTTTGCTTTGCAAATGATCACTTTTGATGATTATTTTTTTCAAAATGATCATATTATTGCACCTTTGGTTGGACATCAGTTTTTAATGAGAACCCGTTTTTTTGCTGGAAAAAATTTGGATGAGGTTAGCAATTTGACAATGCAAGCTATGCAGCGTCGTCATAATAGTTCGGATAGAATTGCCAGTTTAAGAGTGGACCCATCTTCTTCTGAGGAAGAAAATGGTGGTGTTGAAAGTTTAGAAATTGATCGACTTATTATGGTGAACGATGCTGTACGACGCTTAGTCATGCGTGTTTTTATGGAAGAAAGAATCGATACGCGGGTGGTTTCTATGAATTTAAAACAGATTGTTGATACTACGGTACAATATAGTCCTTATGCTGTTTTAAAACATCAAAGAAAAGGTGTTGTTCTTGCTACAAAACTAGGTGGTTCTCCTGAATCTCTCGATTCTCGTACCTTGGGAACCCCGCTTCATGGTATAAGAAAAGTTGAAGAGCTAAGACTACTAGAGGGGAAAATTGATAAAAAAGTTATTTTGGCTTCAGGCGATAGCGCAACAAGTGATACTCCAATGGGGGTTTATGCTCTTACCAATGGTGGTGTTTTTGTTATTACGGGAGATGATTATGGAAAGACTCGGGAAAAATTTGAGCCACGTATTCTTGCTGATTTAAAACAAAGACGTATGGTGAACCCTAATACAACTTCTTTAAATGATTATCCTGAGATTGCTGAACGTGTTTGGTTTCTAAAGATGACACCTGTTCCTATTGATGATGCTCTTTATACTGGTTGGGCTGCTTAATTTACTTGGTTCGATTTTAAATTGTTTAAAATTGCTCGGGCAGAGTGTTGACAAGTTTTTTCATTGTTGCTATTTATTTTCACGTTGTGATGTATTTTTTTATTGCAATATATGTCGGAAAGAAAAGATAAAGGATCTCCTTTGGTTGTTGTTACCGATGAAGCGCGTTCTGCAACTGATGGCATTGTTTTAGCTGAGAGGTTAGATGATAAAACTTTTCTTCAGTTAATTGCCGCTAACGAAAATAAATTAAAAGCTAATCCCTTTGATGCTATTGCCGCTTTGGTGGCTTCAAGAATGCTTGCTCTTGGTCTTGACGAAGCGGTTGGAGCAAAAGATCTTATTTTTCCAACGGTGAAAATTTTAGGTAGAACTTTGAAATATCCTGATCGTGAAGGTAAAAGTCCTATGGAGGGTACATTAGTTCATTTAGCACAGCGGCTTAACGACGCTACATCTGGTGCTGAAGTTATGAATAGAGGCGTGGCTTTGGGGGATTGGGGCGTGGTTTTTGCTAGTGGTCTTGGTGTAAGTACTAAATTTTTTGCTCCTCACGAACAAAGGCAATATGGAGCTAGTATGGCTACTAATGGTTACGATAGAGCTTTAGCAGCTGCGGATCGCAGTCGTGATACCAGTTTGGCAAAAAGAGTGATGAGTACTGTACCTGAAATAAAGGGAAATTTAGCTGCAATTATCGATGTTATTACGTATTTGGATGAAGAGGCAATCCTCAGAATTAAGGCTCAAAATGGTGTAAGAACCTTTGCTACTGTTCCTGAAAAGCTTTTAATAAATTTAAATTAATTGTCCCATCGGT
>CAYMDR010000014.1:0-3583 GCA_964389195.1 uncultured Candidatus Peribacteria bacterium
CTTTGTGGAGAAGTTTTATAATGCGATCACGAGTGAAGCGCCGGTTCAAGATGCGGCGGGTTTACAACGCGTGTTACATCAAACTATTAAAAAAGTTACCGAAGATATTGAAAAATTTCAACTTAATACGACGATCGCGGCGCTTATGCAATTTATTAATACGATTGCTAAAACCGGTTTGGATAAAGAGAGTAAGCTGGCGGTGGTTCGCTTAATTGCGCCCTTAGCACCGCATTTGGCTGAGGAACTTTGGGAACAGTTAGGACAGCAATTTACGATTTTTAATGCTGAGTGGCCAAGCTATGATCCCGCCTTAATTGTTGAAGATACTTTGACATTGCCGATCCAGGTGAATGGGAAATTGCGAGGACAAATTATGGTGGCGGCGGATGAAGCTAAAGAACAAATTTTAGCTTTGGCTAAGCAAGAAGAGCATGTAGTGAAATATCTAGAAGGCAAAGAGGTTGCCAAAGAGATTTATGTACCGGGGCGGCTGGTGAGTTTTGTGGTGAAGGATTAAATTGCACGAGGATTTCTCTGTCGTCGTAACACCTGCTATAATGCAGAAAGTATTTTTATTTTGGATTGATGCTTAGACGGCGGCGGCATTTTAGGCCTGGGTATAGCCTTGCGGAGCTACTGATTGTGGTGGCGATTGTGATGATGCTTTTGACGGCAACGCTGCAAGGTTTGGTGAGCTCGCAAAAAACTTTTCTGTTTGCGAATGCTTTTGAGCGTATGACGGATCTGGTGCGACAGGCGCGAAGTTTGGCGGTAACGGCCAAGGCTCAAATGGATTTTACCGACTATGACAATGATGGCTGTACGGATACTGTGACGAATCCTGTTATTCCTGGTGCCTGCCAGGCTCCCGATTTTGTAACTCCGGCACATTATGGTGTCTATTTTGATACCTCAAATACTAATGCTCAAAAAATAGTACTGTTTGCCGATCTGCATACGGATGGTTCTAATGCCGAAGGGCAATTTAATGCCGGTGGAACACCTGGAGTGTATATGGGCGGACTGGATTATGTGTTGGCCGAGTATACTCTTCCTCCGGGCTATGATTTTGTTTTTTTGGGCAGCGGGAACCAGACTGTTTTTTATACACCTATTTTCGCGGATACGACTTTTGAACCTCCACTAGATCCAATAAATGGCCCATTTTTTATTTTTGGCTTGGCGACAAATAGTCCTAAAAAAGCAAAATGTTTAAAGATCCACCCGGTTGCCGGAGTACCGGAAGTGGCTACCAATAACGATTATAACGGATGCTAAAAAATATTTACATGATGGCAAAACACCTTATTTCACCACGACTGCGCGGTGCGGAAACGTTGGTGGAGGTGGTTATGGCTATTTTCGTGGTGGCGCTGGGATCGGCTACAGCCACTTCGCTTATTGTGAGTGCGGTTCAGTCCAACGCTTTTAGTCGAGATAATTTAATAGCTTTAAATCTGGCGGTGGAAGGTGTCGAGGCGGTACGGAATATTCGGGATAGCAATTGGCTCAAGTTTAGTTATGACAAACCAAATTGCTGGAATATGTCTCCTGGGAACGATGTGTGTGATGATGCAAGTTTGATCGCAGAGGGTAACTATACTGTTGATTTGGATATTGCAACGATGCAATGGAAATTGAGCGTCCCGCAATTACTCCAAAATGTTTTGGATCTTAACAATGGCGCGCCCATGACAAATGAATTTTATCGTCTTAAATATTTGGATTTGGATGGACTTGGTGATGATCACGATTTATATGTTTCGGGAACAATCACTCCTGCTCTCCCTGCGGACATTGGTGATGATAGTAAATTTTACCGCATGGTAACGGTTGATTATAATGGCGTGCCGGCAGAAACAGCAAACAATATGACGGTCACTTCGCTGGTGCAATGGAATGCCCAAGGGTTGGCTCATCAAGTTGTATTACAAACAAAACTTTTTAATTATCAACAATAGATCGTATGGCTAAAAAAGGTTTCACCTTAATAGAGGTTACTATTGCGAGCACTATTTTTACGATTGTGAGTTTAATTGGCGTGATGGTCTTTGTGAATATTACCCGAACCCAGCGACGCATCACTTTAGAAAATGCCATTTATGAAGATGGGCGCTTTATGATGGAAAGATTGGGTCGCGAGATTCGGCAAAACGCCATAGATTACGAGGAGTATTACAATAAATTGGTTGAAGAAGGTGTGTATGGCGAAAAATATGGGTGCTACGCCAGCCGGTTTTATAATCCCGGCTCTGATGGCCCGGAAAATGGTAAGCTTGGAACTTATTGTATTGCAACCGCCATTAATCCTGGACCAACCACTCCCGAACAAAATCCTGGATGTACTATCGATAAAACAACTTTAGATATTAATACCGGGCAGAACCCCTATCTGGGCATAAACTTCCCCAATAGCACTTCGCAGGATGCCAATGGGATGTGTGATAAAAATTTCCCTGGTTCCTGTACTACTCCTTTGGATATTGCTCTGCATAAACAGAGTGAACTGTATCTTATCGACCCAGAAGGTAAGCGGAAAATGGTTTTTGCACTCAAAACATTTAATGATATTCCAGTCGTGGAAAAGGCCTTGAGTGTGGTTGAAATCGATGGGGTGGACAGCAACCAAGATGGTATTTTTGAAACCTGGACAGGCTCAGGTATGGGGCAATGTACCACGCCACTTTGTTGTGCTAGCGGTTACGACTGCTCAGATTTACAAACAAATGGGCAAACACTTGAGGACAGTTTAGATGCTACTGCTCCCAATATAGATCTCTTTGAAGGCTTTATTCCCATCAGTCCCCTACGCACTCATGTTAAAGATTTAAAATTTTATATATCGCCGTTAGAGGATCCGCGCAAAGCTTTTGCCGAAAGTACGGTTGCCGATGCGGTACAGCAACAACCCCATGTCACGATTGTTATGACGCTTGAACCGGCTCATAGTGAGCTAACCAATTTTGCCGGCAACCCACCAAGTGTGACTTTACAGACCACTGTGTCCAGCCGTGTTTACAATGAAGTGACCAGCTTTACCGGTGAAGGTGTGTGCGGTGTGAGTGGGTATTAGCTTTTATAGGTTAGCCTCTTCATAATGCACGTTTTGAACGTAAAATATAAAGAGGCTGTAAACCAAGAAAAAGTTAGGTCATAACTCACCGTAAGCAAGCATACTATGCAGGCACGAAAGCTACTCCACTGTTTTTTCCGATAAGCTTTCCTTTCGTTGGTATTGTTCGTGGCCGTTTTTATTGGCAAAACTTGGAGATGGTCACGGCACCGGTTCGGTACTGACAAGCGTTTTGGACGCAACCGCTGGGTGAAGTGACATAGCCCCGCAACCCCGCACCATTGACAGCGTTATAGCCCGGAAGATAGCTAAGGCTTGCCGTTTTCCAGGGGGTGCAGCTGCCGGACGATCCGTTGTAAGTAGCGCTTTGGTAGAGATTGGTATTTTCGTCGAGGACATAGTACGTAAAGCTATTACCAAAAGTGCTGTTTTGTTTACAGATGCGCCAGTCCCAAGATGCTCCGCTGTTTTGATCTACCTCCAGACACAGTGTTGGTGTACCGGATC
>CAYMDR010000014.1:3593-8407 GCA_964389195.1 uncultured Candidatus Peribacteria bacterium
GATTGCCGTAACAAGCTGAGCTTGAGCTGGCACTGTAAACATCTTGGCAATTACCACCGCCCGCAACAGCAACGCAATCATAATTCTGGCAGACAGGTTTAGCGGGCGGACAATCGTTACCGCAACCTCCACAGTTTTGGGCATCACTCTCAAGATCATCGCAGCTACCATCACCATCGCAGTCGGGCAGACCTATCGCCCCGCAGGAACTAATACATTGGCCATTGGCACAGGCCGGCGTATTGCCTGAACAGACGGCGCACAGTAGCCCACATTTCATTGGATCATTACCGACATCTTCACAAGAACCGTCGCCGTCACAATCTGCCTCCATAAAAGGACATTCCACGGTTGTACCGCCTCCTACATTATTGCAGTTATTGTACTCGTCGCTAAGGCAGCTCGGAATATCGCTGCAGGTATTGTTGCTGAGCCTACAGTATTGCCCAAAGGGACAGGCCTGTCCGCAGGGAAAACTTGGCAGCGCATTTTTAACGGCAAAACCCACGATCACCCATTTGGAAAGCTCGCCACGGCTGATGGGAGCGTTGGGATTGAACTGAGCATTTGCCGAAATAATTCCTGCATCGAGCCCAAACATCACATACCAGGCGTACCAATCGCCCACATCTACATCGCTAAAGGTTGGATCTCCAGCATACAATGCTGTATAAACCCCCACCAATTCAAACCAATACCAGAAATCTTCCATGTAAAAAGCGCTAACAACCATCTTCAGGCCTTGAGCCCTGGTCAGGGTTTCATCAGGAAAAAAGTTACCTCCGGGAGGACTTGGATTGATGATCGAAAAGCCATCGATTATGGGTTGAGCCAGCGTGTTGATGTACGGGAAATCGGGATGATCAACCGCAACGTCATTGAAGATTTCCACTTGGGAAGAGTCCGTGGCTCTGTTGGAGGCGATCTTGATCCAACGTGCAGCGTCCTTACGAAGCACTGCATCATCAACACCAAAAGCACCGTCCCATTTGCCGAACTCAACGCCCAAATGTCTCATCTGTAGGACGTACTCCTTGGCCCATTGCGGACCTTGCGGATCACCAGGCTGCTGATTGTACTCGTTGAAGTAGTCGAAGAGAATGCCCGCAGGATCGAGGTTTTTGGCCAGAGCGTTCTCGTTGTTATGACCAGGGTAAGCGTTGCCGAATAAATCTGTATTGCTACCATTGATTGCCTCAAGCAATTTAGTAAGATTCTTCCACCGACGGATGGTAAGGTGAAGATGTGACCCGTCAGAAGCACCTGTATTTCCTTCTTTGCCAAGCAAATCCCCTTGCTGCACATCATCACAAATACTGACTTGGCGAGTGGTGCGGTATGCCGCATCGCTTAAACCATTGTTGTGCATGTGATGGTAGGCGTGAGTGATGATCTCTTCCGAGTACAGGTTTGGGCGGGTGGCGATAACCACCGATTCACCCCAGCCATTTTTACCAGGGCCACCTGTTTGAATTCCCGTCTTGGATACAATCACCTTTCCCGGCAGGATGGCTAGAATATTAATCTCTCCCGGATCGGTTTCAGGATACCCCTGATCCAGATCCAAGCCGTTGTGACCATCGTCATCGTTGTAGAATTGGTTGATCTCAATCGGAGAAGTTTCCGGGAAAATGATCTGTGAGAAGTCTCCTATGGGAATATCCGAGAGTGTAATATCCACCTCTTGGCCATTAACCGTTTTGGTTGAGCAGACACCGTTTTCGATATCTTGCTCTTCCGTGTTCTTGACCGTATCGGCCAAGATCTTGCTACACCAGAGCGTAAGCCCTATGAGTAGTATGAATATGGGACTGATGAGTCTCCACAATTGCGTCGATTTCATGATTTACCTCACTTGTCCTTGAGGACTTTGTTGAAACGTAGGGTTGTGATCAAGTTTTCGAGCACATCGATGTTGTCTTCGATGCGGCCAGAAACTCCGAATACCACTACCTTCCCTTCTTTCACAAAAGCGAAGATGGCACTCCATGCCGGAGTTCCTTGAGCCTCGTCAACCATAGTCGTGTATACATTCAAACCGGCAATCGTAACCTCCTTATATTCAACATGAAACGTTACGCCCTCGACTACATATGTGCATTGCATGTCACCGTTGGCACTTACAATATTCTTATTCCCAAGATATTCACAGGGTTTGAGATAACTATCGTAAAGCTCCACCATTGCCTTTTTAGCATCCTCTTCAGTTCCTGGCGATGCCCCGTCCATGATTAGATCCCTCACCGGGAAAGGCTGATTATCGTCATTGAAATCTGTGGGGGGAGCCATTTCTCCGTAGAAGGCCGAGTTATGGTGCTCACCCGCATTACCTTTCCAGACCCAGCCCTCGGGCAGGTCGTAGGTAAGGTCTTCCCCCCAAAGCTCTTTTTCCTTTGGGGGGATCAAGGAGCCCTTATCGCAACCGGCAAAACCGGCCACGGTTAGAGCTAAAAGGATGAGAAGTAACGCCTTGATGAAGGCACTGTAGCCGCTGTAATGGTGTTTCATGGTTTGTTCCTAATGAGTAAAGTGAGCTGTTTGTGCAGTTTTGCACTGAGCGAGTGTCCCTTCCGGAAAACGCGCACGAACTTAAAGAAAAGCCTAATTATTAATGAGCACTCTGGCAAAGGTCATAGTGTCTACCGTTAGAAAAGGTGGCACTACAAACATCTTTGGCAAAGATGCTTCAACCATATGAGTTCCACATGAAGGTTTTCTAAAAATGTTATGAAGTTTTTCTAAAATCTTCACCAAAAGCATAGACATTCAAAAAATTTTACACAATGAATCCTTAACCTCTTTTCATTATATTGTCAGTATTCGCAAGCTAAGTAATTGCCGACAACCTGTTTTCTGATTATAGTGGTGATGATGTTTTTTTTAAAAAATTTGCTGCAACCGAAAAAAAATCTTTCCTCTTTTTTGAGCCGTAGATGTTTTACTAAAACGCATCGCGGTGTTTCGATGTTGGTGGCTTTAATTTTGGTAGGGGTATTACTGCTTTTTGGTTTGATCATCAGTAACGTAGTTATTTCTGCCATCCGCGATTCGGCCAATGTTAACCGCTCCAACCAGGCTTTTTATGCCGCCGAGGGTGCTTTAGAAGAGGGTCTTTACGCCGCCAATCAACATGGTGCCGGCTATAGCGACCCCGCACCGGTATCCAGTGTTTACGCAGCAAATGCCGGCCAAACCAGCACTGTAAATGCCACTTATAAAATTCAGGGGCAGGTTGATCCCAATAGCCAATATGCCGATGGTACGTATGGCGTACCAAGTCCAGGAACGGGGGATGTGGGGAGTGAGTGTGACCCCCTTACGGCAGTAATTTCAGGTTCCTTTGAATATCCAGAAGGAAGCCAAATAACCTACAATGATTATAAAGACCATCCCTGCAACTGGAATAAAATTAGTGTAGGGGAAACAGTAACAATACCCCTATATTATACCGACCAAAATGGTGATGCCATGCCCTTAATGGGTCCTAATTCAACTCTACAATTAAAAATACGGACCGCTTGCACTACTGGGGAAGCTTTATGTGTAAATTCTGATCGTTATGATTTGGATTATATTAATGGTGATCCTACTTATAGTGGTAATGATCCAATTATTAATTGGCAGATTCTTGGCGATGATCTTAATAGTGGACAGGGGTATGTTTTGAATCCTTGGATTTCTTTTTCGGGAATTAATTTAATAGCTCTTTCTTCCACTATTATTAGTGAATCAAAAATAGATGCTGCCCGAATGGCTATGACCTTTAAAGTTTTAGATCAGAGCTCTAAAGGTATCGATCTTAATGGTTGCATTGGAAAAATATTGGATTTTATTCAAGACTCAGATACCAGTCTTTCAAGTTGTGGCAACGCTTCTTTTTATTGGTCAACCCATACTATTACGAAGCCCGTGTTCAACTTTACTATTATACACAGCATGGAAGATACCCTGGGGCGTACTGTCCCCTATTTAGAGTATCAATTGATATCTAATGCCCCACTGGCTACCCCAACCGATGTGGCTCAAACAGTTATGGCAGAAGGGTTTTCTGGTAGTTTTAAACAGGTGCTCCAAGTACAGCAGCCTCAAGCCAGCGGATTGCTGCAATATGTGATTCAACAATAAGAGTCGGCGTCAAAAGGAAAATATTGACGAGTTGACATAATAATGATATAAGGTATTATCTAACTTTAACCTTTTAGAGCATATGCCAAATACTCCTCCCTCCCGACTAGGAAGATTAAAGCAAAAGTTGGCTCCAGTAGCTGCTCTCGGTTTTGCAGTAGCGGCAGGCCAAGCAGCCTGTGGCACTGAAGGAATAGGGAATGAAGCTGAAAATACACATGCTGCTGTTGAGGCTCTCATCACAGAAGGTTTTGATCCTCCAATAAAACTGAGTGGCATTATTAATGATAGCAATACGGCTAATCCCGCCGATCCCTCTAAAGGAAGTAATCAATTTTCTCCAGTAGTTACGGATAATGGCAATGGTACCTGGACGGTGAGATATGAAGATAATACTCCACAAACACAGTTGCTTAAGGCTGGAACAGTAATGCAAGTGGTTATAGATAAAACCACTTTAGCTGTAGTTACGCCCCCGGTGGTTGTACAAGGAGCTGATAACCAGTATAGGGATGAACGTTTGGAGGCTTATGGTGCTCCAGGTCAAGCGGCTTTCGCTTCTGAAAAGGACGGTATCTCCAGTAAGATGTATGTGTGTAATGACAGTGGTAGTGCCATTTCTGCTTGTACCACCCTGGATGGATTTAATAGCGATGGGTCAGATGTTAGTAGTTTTGCGGTTGATCAAA
>CAYMDR010000014.1:8417-18564 GCA_964389195.1 uncultured Candidatus Peribacteria bacterium
GGAGAATTGATTGTTTCTTCTACCCTTACTTCTGGTAATAGCAGACCTCACAATAGCGTTGGTGCTGAGATAGCTTCCTGTTTTGATCCTGCTACAACAGATCATTATGAGGTGAGCTATGCTAATGGACAGTACCTTATTTATACTCGTGCGGCTGCAAATAATAGTTTTGCAACCGTAAAATACCGCACTTGGGATGGCGTTAATTGTACCGGCCCTGAAACAGATATTGATGCTGCTGATCAGGCTCTAGGCGGACCAACCGTTACTCTCCCCGGATATTTCGCACAAGGAGGATACCTTACCCCTGGTGGTGAAGGTATGTTTGTTTCCATGAGAGCACCTGATGATGGCAATCCAGCGACTTATGAAACCTTTGATCTTTATTTTGTGCCTAAAAAAGCTGGAGGAAGTGGAGCCGGCGGCGCAGGTGGCGGTGTAAATGTTGGAAATGGAGGTGCTGCCGGAACTGGTGGAGGTGTGAATGTTGGTGGACAAGGTGGTACCGCTGGGGCTGGTGGAACCGGAGGTAATGAGAACGTTGGTGGCCAAGGTGGTACTGCTGGCGCAGGTGGAAAATTAGAGGGAGGTGGCGGCGCAGGGGGCACTGAACCTAGCCCAGAATGTACTATAAAAGTTACGGAAGGTAATTGTGCCGTTACTTGTAATGATAAAGGTGATATCTTTGTTGCTTTCCCAGATGACACAACATGCCGTTTGCAAGTTGTAAATAATACTGCATGCTCTATAGATGCTACTCACCAGCCTTTTGCTATGGGAAATACAGGTAGTATTATTAATGGTGCGATAAATTTTGCTACTGGAATCGATGCGGATATTGGCAATGATGGACATTGCTGGAATCTTGTACAGTTTGATGGAATTAGTATGGTAATGCGTGGCACTCACCCAATTTACAATTGGAGAGCACCACTTCCTACTGAGTCTGTTCCTCATATCATTACTAATAAATTACCGACGGGGTTTGTAGGGTGGGAACTGGCCTCGGGCTTACCTCTTGAAGCTGTTAATTTTGATGGAGTAGATTGTCCAAATGATCTAGCTTGCGTACCAGGCGACCAGCCTCCAGGTTCAGAAGTTACTATTGATATTGCTAATTTAAGTGTATTAGATCAGAAGTTTCCTAATAAACCTCAACCAAAACCAGAAGAACAGCAACCGGAAACAGGATGTAGTCCATGTTCAGTAGTTGGTGGTGTGGAAAGTAGAGATAATATTCCTCCTGCTGGTGGAGTACTAAGCTTAGCCTTAGTAGCAGCAATGATATCTAGAAGATGTAGCAAGCAAGTTAAAGAATTATTGGGAATGTAATAGAATATAAATAAATGCTATAATTGAAAGAGTAGCATTTACTTATGATCACATCTAAAAACAAGTTGGCAGTTGCAATTGCTTTTGGCTTAGCTATTACTGTCTTTTTTGCATTTATTGCTTCTTTTACAGTGCTTGACTTATGGCAGCTTAAGCTATCTGATAGGCTTTTTAAAGATTTTAACCCTAGTGAAAATATTATTATCGTAAGAATTGATGAGAAAACCATAGACCCCGTGAATGGTCTAGGAGAGGTTGCACGATGGACACGAGCTTATTATGCTCAGGCGTTGGAAAACCTCAATAAGTATAATCCTAAAGTTGTTGCTTTTGATGTCTTTTTTGCTGGATCACGGGAACCAAAAGGTGATAAGAAATTTATTGATGCATTAGCTAAAACTTCTCACCCGATTTTGGCTCTTATTTTTAAGACTTCTGAAACAACAGGAAGGCAAGGGATTGAACTTCCTTATGAACCCCTTCGCACTATTGAAAATATAGTATTGCGAACCGTGGATACTCTACCAGATAAAGATGCGGTTGTAAGAAATTATTTACCCTATACTAAGGAAAACGAAACACAAATTGTTTATGATAGTATAGCATTGGCCGCTGTTAAAGCCTTTGCCCCCTTACAGGCTACAAACATTGATGAATTATCACTACCGTATCATAAAATGCTTATCAATTATGCTTCTTCGCCTAGCAGTCAGCTCTTACAATATCGCTCTATTTCTTTTTTAGATTTGTATAAAGATGAGTATGTTGGGTTTAATCCAAATCAATTTAAAGATAAAATTGTGCTCTTTGGAGCATCTTTCCGTGGCTCTCAAGATGCTTATTTTACCCCACCAGATCCCACTTCCCAAATGTACGGCGTGGAAATTCATGCCAATGCTATTCAAACTATTTTAGATCAAAAGTTTTTGCGAAATATGGAGGTGACAGAAAAAATTATTCTGCTTGCGGTGCTCTGTTTGGCGGCAGCGTTTGTTTTTCTTTATACGCCAATATGGCTGTCATTGGTCTTTTTATGTGGTATAGCAGTCTTGTATACGTTGGCAGCTGGCTTTGCGTTTGATCATGGCCTGATTCTGGATCTGGTGCATCCCTATTTGGCTTTAGTAACGGTGTTTGTAGCCAGTTATATGTATCGCTATTTCACTGAATTTAAAGAAAAGACGCAATTAAAAGGAGCGTTTTCTAGGTATGTGAATCCGGATTTGGTGAAACAGATTTTGGAGCATCCTGAAAATGTAAAACTTGGCGGCGAGAAGCGTGAAATTACGGTGCTTTTTACAGATATTGCTCATTTTACTTCGATCTCGGAAAAATTAACGCCGGAAAGTTTGGTAACACTTTTAAATGAGTATTTTCAAGCGATGTCGGACGTGATTATGGCAGAAGGAGGTACGGTGGATAAATATGAAGGGGATGCTATTATGGCTTTCTTTGGTGCACCATTACAACAAGAAGATCATGCTTTACGGGCGGGAAGAACCGCTCTAAAAATGCGTGAAAAATTGGAAGAACTTCTTGGCCAGTGGGAGCAAGCAGAACCACTTCCAGGTGGTGAGCAAAGACCAGTTATAGATTTTCGTTGTGGCTTAAGTTCGGGAGAGGTGATTGTTGGAAATATGGGTTCTTCTAAGCACTTGGAATATACCGTTATGGGGGATATTGTAAATTTGGGATCACGACTTGAAGGAGCGAATAAAAAATATGGGACGCATATTATGGTGAGTGAAGCGACGCATGAAAAAGTAAAAGATTTTTTTGCGATGCGTGAATTGGATATTATTAAAGTTGTTGGTAAAAATCAGTCCATAAAGGTTTATGAATTATTGAATTTAAAAGGAGAGTTAGTGCCTGCGGCGGCTCAACTATTAGATTGGTATAATGAAGGTATTAATCTTTACCATCAGAGAAAATTTGCCCAAGCTCTCGAGCAATTTGAAAAGATTCTTAAGGTTTATTCTCAAGATGAACCCTCAAAGCTTTATAAACAACGTTGTGAAGTTTTACGAGACTTTCCTCCTCCAGCAAATTGGGATGGTGTGTTTGAAATGGGGAGTAAATAATTACTCTGCTCTAATACACGTTGCATTACCTTCAATCTGACCAGGTTCTGCAGGAGTGACTATTTCGATTTCAGTTGGATTACCATCTGTATCCATTTTGTAAACTCTTACCTTGTAGCCAGCCCCAATTGCGGCTTCTTCCTCTAAAGCTCCATTAACTTGTGTTACCTTATCTCCGTTTGTAACAAAAGGGGATTTTTTTACCTTTTCTATATCCATGCCTACTGCGCCTTCAGTGTTAGCTGGATCGTACGGATCGACCACAATAATTTGTCCTTGTGGCATATTAAACATGCTAAAGCCATAGGTTCGATTATCATTTGGATCTAAGCTTAAACTACTACTTAATTTAGGTATTTGCGTTTGTTGTTCTGCTCCTTCTGCTCCATCCACAATATGAGTGGCAGGTCGCTCATTGTAAGTCTCTCCGGTTTCTGCACTACAGGCGGCTAAAGCCGTTGCTACGCCTAATGCTATAGAATTACGAATAAAAGGGGGGATTTCTACCCTTCTTACTCCTGCTTGAGGAACTCTTCTTGCTCTTTCTTTGGAACCTTCTCCTTCCATAAAAATTTGTATTATAGAGCTATCTGGAACTTAACACTGTTCACCTTGATTTTCAAGTAAAAACCTCTATAATCATATTTCGTGTAATTTTAAATAAAAACCCCCTCATGGCAGGAATTGATATAGATGATGGCACACCTAAACCGGTCGAAGTGGGTTTACGCGATCCTGAGGCGGAGAATGTTATACCTCAAGCAGTGGTGAAAGCTGTAGAAGATTTGGCGGCTGATAGTGCTAGAACTGTATTAAGAGCCGGTGCTGTTGTGGCTGTAGGCGGTGCGGTTGTTATGGGTTCAGGAAATGCTACTCAAGAAAGATCCCTTCCTGTTGTACATACTAATGCGGGAACGGGTGGAGGTGAACCTGGCTGCACGGTTGATTTGGCTCCTGATGGGCGAGAATCTGTAGAAGGTACCTGCGCTGTGCAAGTTTCGGATAAAGGAGAAGTGGTTTTCAATCTACGTCTCGATAGCGCTCGTGCTTTAATTGCACCAGGGAATTTTGAAGTAGAACTGCTTGACGGTGGAGCACGTGCTATAAAAAATAGATTAGCTCCAGTAATAGTGGCAAGGAGATATACTAGCAATGATGGTACTCCTGTAACTGGAGGCACAGAAAATCCATCTCGAATGCAGGGGGTAGTGGCTAATTTGGCAGAGATTGGAACAGTTTGGCGTAATGGTGATAAAGTAACTATTCAAAATGAGGAAGGCGGGGTACTTGTTGAAACTGAAATTCAAGAACCATCTGCTACAGGAGCTACAGTCATCGATAGTAAATCTTTGCCTGAAGATGGTGATTGGGATGAGTTTGATTTAAGTCAGATAGGCGTGGATCCATCTACTGTAAGAGGTGGATGTAATATTCGTATTAGAGGTGGAAACTCTCCTGAGGACAGAAAAGCTATTGCCTTGATGATTGCAGCAATGCTGGCGGCGGGCGCTATAAGGCGTCGCGAATAAGCGTTGCATCCCCATTGACAAATGGCGGCTATGATGTACGTTGTTGCCGACTGGGATTCCTTTAACAAATTTATCTATGCTGTTGAAACCTCTTAAACAGGGCTTTGTTGTTACTTTTGCTGTTGCTTTATGTGTGGCGGCAAGCGGATTTGCCTCCGTTGCTTCCGCGGCTACTATTACGGTGGATTCGCTGGCTGATGTTATGGCGGATGATGCTCAATGTACGCTTAGGGATGCGATTGCTTCTTCTGATGCCGATGCTCCTCTTTATGATTGTAATGGCGTTGGCAACTATGGCGCGGATACGATTCAACTTATGCCTGGTACTTATGACATATCAGGGGGCGGAGAGTTAACTATTCAGAGTGATATTACGGTTGTTGGCGATTTGAGTAATGCGCAAAATATGGTTATTGATGGTGTAAATATGACGAGAATTGTGAAGGTTTTGCCGGGAGGAGTGGCAAATCTGCAAGGTTTATCCCTGATGAACGGTTATTCCAATCTTAGTGGCGCAGGTATTTTTAATGATGGTTCTTTGACTCTTGATACCGTTGTTATTCAAGGTAACAAAACCGATGATGATGGAGGTGGTGTTTATAATAGCAAAACGGGTCATATTTTAGCGATTAATAACTCCAATATTGATGGCAATACCTGTAATTTGGATCAAAATGTTGGCCCAAATCCAACCGACTATGATGCCGGTGGTGGACTTTATAACGAAGGGGCTATTGATGCCATCGATAATACAACTTTTAATAGTAATACTGCTACAGGCATGGGTACGGTGGGTGGTGGTTTTGTGAATTTCACTGGAGCTGTAGTCACGAGTATTACCAATAGCCATTTTGATCAAAATACGGCAGAGGTGGTTGGTGGCCTTGCAAACTATGAGAGTGATATTCTTTTATTGAAAGACAGTACTATCAGCCATAATATTGCCAATTGGACTGTTGGAATTTATAGCGTGAGCTTACCGGGCGAAACTCCGGCCAATTTAAGCGCCAATAATGTTACTATTGATGGTAATTTCTCCAATGACCCACAGGGAGGATCTGGCTCGGGCGTTTATGTTTATGGACCAGGAACGGCAACTTTTGATAACTCTTTTATTACTAATAATGTTAGCGCTTTAAATGGGGGTGGTTTCTACAATGCTGGTGGCGGTGGAACTTTAAAAATTACCAATACTCAGATCAATAGTAATACTGCTAATAGCGATGGAGGTGGTATCTATAACGGCCAGTCAGACGCTATTCTTACTTTGGATAATGTGACGCTTGATGGCAATAAAACGACCCATCATGGAGGCGCTTTAAGTAACGTTGGTACTGTGGATATTATGAATAGTGTGATTACCAATAACGTTGCTCAAAATGGTGCTGGAGGCGGTATTATTAACCGTCTTGGCTTAATGAATATAACAAACACTACCATTAGTAATAATAGTTCCAGCGGAGAAGAAGGTGGTGGACTGTATAATATGCAGGCAATTGCCAATCTGGATACGGTTACGATGGATCATAATGCAACCGATACTAAAGGTGGAGCCATTTATAACAATAAAACTTTAACGATTAAAAATAGTAACATCTTTAAGAACACCGCTGCCCTGGATGGAGGTGGAATCTATAATAATAATCAGGGCATTATTAGTTCTATCATCGATTCAACTATTGATAATAACATCGCCGATTCAGATAATAATATGTCTGGTTCCGGTGGCGGTATTTATAATTTGAATCAGATTAACGATATTAATAACACGGTTATAAGTAGTAATGGAGCTATTTTGGGTGGAGGAGTTTGGAATGGTTTGAATGGAAATATTAATTTTAGTAATCAGAGTAGCATCGATACTAATACGGCAACCGTTGGCGGAGGCGGTCTTTATAATGATGATGGCACAACTATGATCATCACTATGACCGATACGAGTATGAAAGGGAACATGGCCCCAAAAGGTTCAGGTGGAGCCATTATGAATAAGGGTGTCTTAACCATAAAACTGGCAAACTTTTCTGGCAATACCGCTTTCAGCCACGGTGGAGCTATTTGGAATGGGCGAACTATTACAGGAATTAGTAATGCTACGTTTGATGGCAACGTTGCCGACGATCTTGATCCAAATACTGTTGAGTTTGGTGGAGCGATTGTTACTACTACTCCAACCGGTACGATGGGTAATATCGACGACTCTATTTTTACCAATAACCGGGCAACGTATGGTGGAGCTCTTTATAATAACAGCGTTACTAAACCGATCATCAATAACAGTACTTTTGACAGCAATACTGCAACCTTTTTAGGAGGAGCGATCTTTGCGAGCTATGCGGATCTCGATATTAATAATAGTACCATTAGCAATAATACGGCGCTTCATGGCGGCGGTATGTACAACTGGAATGGCAATAATAACATCACTAATTTCATGACAACTATCACGAATAGTACGATCAGTGATAATACTGCAGTGCAGTCGGGTGGCGGTATTTATACTTCCGGAAATTTAACGCTGATCAATGATACTATCGTCAATAATGCCTCGGATATTAATAATGATGGCTTTGATTTTGGTGGTGGTCTCTCTATTGAAAATGGTGCTGCCTATGCTGCTACATTGGCTATGAGGAATAACATTGTAACGGATAATACGCGAGGAAGCGGAGCGAGTTTGATCAATGATGACTGTACGGCTCTTAACCAGCTTATGATCGCTTCAAAAGGTTCTAACATGGTAGGAGGCTATTCCAAATGTGCCGGTTGGGTTAGCAATGGAGCAGCCGGAGACGATATTCTTATTTCAGTCCTAGGTATACCATCCGGAGTTGATCTGAACCTTTTAGATAATGGCGGAAAAACTTAAACTCATGCCTTACTTGTAGGCAGCAGAGCTATTAATGGGGGAAATGCTAACTATTGCCCATTGCAGGATCAACGTGGTTTTAATCGTAGTGGCGCTTGTGATATTGGTGCTTATGAATTTAATACCACAACTACCGCTTTACAATCATCGCTGAATCCTAGCCAAAACGGACAGGCTGTAATTTTTACGGCAACTGTAACCTCTGTAGCAAATATTCCCACCGGTAGTGTAACTTTCCAGGATAATGCTGTGGGTGTTCTTGGGAATGGAACTTTAGATGCCTTGGGCGTAGCCACTTTTACGACTTCAACTTTAACCACCGGAACACATGCTATTACAGCCGTTTACAATGGGGATAGTAGCAATATGTTGAGCGTGTCACCTATTGTTAGCCAGGTTGTGAATGATGTTCCAAGTAACGGAGGGGTAGTTGTTAATGTTGGCGGCGGAGCAAGTCCTACTCCAAAGGCAAAAGATAAGGATTTTGTTGGTGGAGGCGATGTTGATCCTAACGCTGTTGATTATGTTGGTGCCGGCGGAGATGTTGATGCCAATGGCAATCCTATAAACCCTTTTACCGATACTATAGGCCACTGGGCGGAGGCTGATATCACAACGCTCGCACATGACTGTAATGTGAGAGGTTATCAGGATGTAGCGGGAAATTTATTGCATCTTTTTAAGCCTGATATCCAGATTACACGTGCCGAACTGCTAACGATGGTATTGAAATGTAAAGATGGTGTACTTCCTGCACTTACTAAGAATAGCTCTTTTCCTGATGTTGCAGCTGATTACTGGGCGGCACCGTATATTGAAAGAGGTTTAGAAGATGGTGTTATAGAAGGGTACCGTGATGGCACTTTTAAGCCAGATCAATATGCTACACGTGCCGAAGCTTTAAAAATGATTCTTTTAGTATGGGTATCGACTGAAAATATTCAGGCAGCGCTCCCTGTAACAAACTGTAACGATGTTGTACCGTCTGAGTGGTATGCGCGATATTTTAATTATGCTTTCGCTCAAGGTATTGCTAACGGTTATAGCAATGATGCAGGTGAGGCCACCGACCTTTGCGGACCTAATAATAATATTACCCGCGCTGAAACAGCTAAGTTTGTTGTAAAAGTAAAAGGGATGTAATAAAAACTAGCCTAATAAAACTACGAACTCGCCTTTGATGGATCCTCCATTAAAGCGAGTTTCGAAGTGGTCACGAGCTTCTTTAGCGGTACCACGAAAGAACTCTTCGTGGATTTTGGTGAGTTCGCGGGCGATGACCATAGGACGGCCTTGAAAAATGGCTTCAAGTTCGGCTAGGGTGCGGAGTAGTCGATGCGGAGATTCGTAAAAGATGATGGTGCGCTCCTCTTCTTGCAAGGATTTTAGTAACGTTTGGCGACCTTTTTTCATCGGCAAAAAACCTAAATATAAAAAGTTATGGGTGGGCAGGCCAGAGGCCATGAGGGCCGTTAAAAAAGCTGCCGCACCGGGAATTGGTACCACTTGTATCCCCTCCTCCAAAGCGGCTTTTATAAGTACATAACCGGGGTCAGAGATACCAGGAGTGCCAGCATCGGAAATAAGGGCGATGTTTTTGCCTTCGTGCAGGAAATCGATAATTTGTTGCAGTTTGCGTTGATCGCTCCAGGCGTGAAAACTGATGGTTGAGGTTTTGATTTCGTAACGATCGAGTAAAATTTTGGAATGGCGCGTATCTTCGGCGGCGATGTAGTCCACCTCTTTCAGGATGCGTAAAGCACGCATGGTGATATCTTCTAAATTACCGATAGGCGTGGCGACGATGTAGAGCATGGCTTTGAGTTAGAAAAGATCTAGGTAAAAAGGGCTTTTTTGCTGAGTGTAATTTTGGGCGGACGTAGATACTTTGGTTTTACTATTGTATGGTGGGTCATTTTTTTTAAGGCAAGGGCATTCGCCACATCACTAAAAGTTCGTAAAGATTTTTCTGGGAGCCATTTTACGCCCGTTGGAAGTGTTATTTTTTTACGATCAAGCGATGGGATATCCCCTACTATATATTTTAAGGTCGATTTTTCAGTGGTGCTACCGAGATAGGTTTTCACAGCGGCGGCGAGGAGGATTTTGGGTTTCCGGTTAAGTTTGCCCTGGGGTTTCATGATGGCTACATAATCGCCGCCGGCTTTTAAAATAATGACGGTGTTGTTTTGATATTTTGTGGGGATTTTTTCTAAAAAATAGATAAAGGTATCAATGGTGATGAGAGGAGTTTTTTTTACAAAGGCTAAGGTGTTGGCAATAGTTATCCCTACGCGGAGCCCGGTAAAAGAGCCTGGCCCCTGAATGACCAAAAT
>CAYMDR010000014.1:18574-18968 GCA_964389195.1 uncultured Candidatus Peribacteria bacterium
AAATTACCTTTCATTTGAATTCAGAAATCAAAAAAATATATTTGAAAAAAAAAAAAAAAAAAAAAAATTAACGAGCTTCAAATAATATCAAAACTTTTTTTTATCAAAATCATCATCAGTGTTTCTAAAGATTTTTTAGCGAGGGCTTGATGGACTGCCGGAATAACTTTTTCAGCTTCATCACGATTGGATTTCCAAGATTTTGTAAAAAGGACTTTACCTTTTTCTACTAAAACTACTTCGGTAGTGCCTGTGGCTGTGTTTATGCCAAGAATCGCCATAATGCTCTGTTTAAAACCGTCCTTTGAAAATATAGCTGAGGTTTTTATGGCAACCAAACCCAAGTATAGAAGAATGAGAACCTAATGTTTAAAGAGGTTGGATAGGTTGACAT
>CAYMDR010000014.1:18978-19299 GCA_964389195.1 uncultured Candidatus Peribacteria bacterium
TGCGGCCACTTAATAGCTTTTTCCTTAATGCCGCGATCATGAGACTACACCTTCTCAAACGTGCCACCACCTATGCGTTGCTTTTTTTCCTTTTCTGTACGACCATCACTCCCGCTTTCGCGCAGGAAAATGGTGCTTCTGCAGCGGTGTCCCAAGCAAAAGAAAATACTGAAAGTGCCGATCAGGCCGCAATAAGCCAAGCCGCTGACGATAGCGGAGCTGCTGCATTAGAAGAAGATGACCAAACTGTGAATGCGGCTGCCGAAAGTACCGAAGAGAATATCCAAGCAAGTGCGCCGGATCCGTTGCCTTTGGTAAGCG
>CAYMDR010000015.1:0-3095 GCA_964389195.1 uncultured Candidatus Peribacteria bacterium
AAGTCGGTAAAATCTTCAATCGTAAAGTCGGTTCCCACGTTCACGTTGATAAGATCCACATCTTTTTTATTTGCACCTGTTACAAAATTTTTCACCGTTTTTAGTGAATGATCGGCGATAAAAGGAATACCAGGTCCCTCTTTTACTCCACCCTCAACTTTAGCGAGACCAACTGGTGAAATAAATCCTTGTACCAAGCCAATTTTAGCAAGTTCATCCGGCGAGGCAGGACGAACATTTTTGCCCAAATAACGAGCCAATTTATGCTCATTCACTTGCAAATCGCCACGGATCGCCACGCCGATAAAGCCATCGCCAACGTTATACACCACTGTTTTTAAAACTTTCCACTCTGGAACATTGTGCGCTTTCGCACTAGCCTCAATCGAAAATTCACGCTCAACCTTTAGCTCTAACATTGTTAGCTCTTTTTCCTCTTTTTCACCTGCTTGATGAATTTGTGCTTCGGCAATCTCTAAATTTTGGGCGATGTTACATTTTTTGCATACCACAATGCGGTCTTCACCCGCCGGCGTTACCACCGAAAACTCATGCGATAACTTATTACTAAAGATCCCACCTGATGCTTCCACCACATACGCAGTTACTCCACAGCGCTTAAAGACATTCAAATAAGCCTGCTTCACTCTTTCATAATACAGATCCAAGTCCTCATCGGTAGTATGAAAACTGTACATATCTTTCATCCCAAACTCGCGGCCACGTAAAATACCGGATTTAGCGCGGGATTCATTACGAAACTTGGTCTGAATCTGATACAAACTCAAGGGTAAATCTTTATACGATTGCACGTAGTTAGCAGCCAAAGGTGTTACCGTTTCCTCATGACTCATCCCCAGCACAAAATCTTTATCTCCAGCTCCTTTCATGCGATACAAAATCTCACCCGCCGTTTTATCGCGACCGGTAGTCTTCCAAAGTTCAATCGGGTGCAAACAAGGCATAATCACCTCTTGTCCCTCCACAGCATTCATCTCTTCCCGAATAATCTGGCAAACCTTCTGCAAAACGCGCTGGCCAAGAGGCAAAAAGTCATAAATCCCAGCAGCCACTTTTAAAACAAAACCACCTTGGGTAAGAAATTTAGCATTTACTGAATCGGCATCGTGAGGAGAAGTAAGTTTTGTTTTTCCAAAGAGTTGAGAATAGCGCATAAAAAATCAAATATAAATCGAAAAGTATGTTACCACAAAGGGTCTTTTCCACCTAATACTATCGTGAAGCTTTCATAGGCACCTTGCTTGAAACTTTGTGCTCTGGATTGCCGTGCATGTGCTGAATTTTTTGTACCCAATCCTGATTTTGCTTATACCATTCAAAAGTCTTTTTAATACCTTGATCAAAAGTCACCGAAGGACTCCAGCCAAGCTCGCGTTCAATTTTTCGTGGATCCATAGCGTAGCGGCGGTCATGGGCGCGGCGGTCTTCCACATACGTAATCAAATCTTTATCTTTGCCCAAGAAATCTAAAATATGCTGGGTAATTTCCAAATTAGTGTATTCATTGTGCCCGCCAATATTGTAAACCTCACCGTATTTTTGGCTCTCCACAATCAGATCGATGGCACTGCAGTGATCCTCTACATATAACCAATCGCGCACATTTAAGCCATCGCCATATACCGGCAAAGGCTTATTTTCGCTCGCGAGCCTAAAGAAAAAGGGGATTAACTTTTCCGGAAATTGATACGGGCCATAATTATTGGAACAACGGCTAATCGTGATCGGCATTTTATAGGTTTCAAAATACGACATCACCAGTAAGTCCGATGCGGCTTTAGAAGCAGCATAAGGGCAGTTAGGATTAATCGGTGTTTGTTCCGTAAAATAGTTTTTAGAACCACTCCCAAGATCGCCATACACTTCATCCGTAGAGATTTGATGATAACGTCCAACTTCATGATCGCGCGAAGCCAACAATAAATTATGCGTCCCCATCACATTGGTCTGCACAAAAATATGAGGATCGATAATACTGCGATCAACATGCGTTTCCGCCGCAAAATTAATAACGGTGTCAAACTTTTCTTGCGCAAAAAGATCATTAATAAATTGCTGATCCGCAATATCGCCTTCAATAAAACGAACTTTTCCAGCATCCACAAGCGCCGCAATATTATCCAAATTGCCTGCATAGGTCAGTTTATCCAAAACCACCAATTCACGATCAGGATATTTTTTAGCCGCAAAATGTACAAAGTTAGAACCGATAAAACCCGCTCCTCCCGTAATCAAAACTTTCTTAGAACCACTTTGATAAGGAGAGGATTTATCTTTTACTGAGGTCTTAATGTTACTGTGTTGTCGTTGCATTTGCATAGATAGAGTGGCTATTATAACGTTTATTTTGCTTCTTGCAAGAATACGTCAAAATCGTAAATGTACTTATCTTTCTCGTAATTCATATTAGAGATAGCCATTAAGACCGATCCCGGTGAAAAATCTTTAAATTCGCGCCAGCACATGCCTTCCATAACAATAGCATCTTCGGGTCCTTTAAGAGGAATTTCATGCCACTCTTTGCCATCGTGAATACGCGCCGTCATCGTGCCCTGCATACATACATAAATTTTCTTTTCCCCGCGTACTGCGTGGCCACCGCGATCCATTGTAACATCTGTCACATAATAAACACGCTGCGGAGTCCAAGAAATATAGTCCTTAAGTTCAATGGCGCTTAACTTTCCGCGAGGGTCAGCATGGGTAGGAATTTGTACTTTACGAAATTTCTCCATAGTGCTGTAAATAATTAAAGCGTCTTAATACGCTTTTCCATCTTATAAGCCTCTAAAATGTCACCTTCCAGCAAGGGCATGAAGCCAGAATAAAGAATTCCACACTCGTTGCCTTCCTGAACCTCAGTCACAGGTTTATCGATCTTTTTAAGCGTATTGATATGGCCTTCTCCTACCTGTAAATCTTTTCTAAAAACACGAACTTTAACCTTTTCAATATGACCATGCATAACTTTGCATCCCACGATCATCTCTTTCTTTTTAGTAAGGAAGATGCGACGAACCTCAGCTTTTCCTAAAATGACTTCAAGAATTTCAGGTTCCAACAGACCCGTTAAA
>CAYMDR010000015.1:3105-8769 GCA_964389195.1 uncultured Candidatus Peribacteria bacterium
ATTTTCTTAATATCATCAAGCAATTTATAGATGATGGTGTATGTTAACACTTCAACGCCTTCACGCTCAGCCGTTTTCTTTACCTGGAAGTTTGCACCGGTATGAAAACCCATCACCACACCCTGCGCGGCGGCAGCCATCATGACATCCGATTCCGTAATACCTCCAACACCTGAAAGTACAATTTTTACCCCCACATCCTCATTTTTAATCTGGCCGATCGATTGCTTAAGTGCCTCCAAAGAACCTTTAGTGTCGGCCTTAAGAACTAATTTTAACTGTTTAAGTTGTCCAGAACTAATTTGTGAAATAATTTCGCCCACACCTCTTTTTACCGCAACATCCGCATCCTTAAGGGTTTTTACACTCATAGCTCTTGTACGAGCAGTTTTTTCATCCGTAGATACTTGAAAAATATCACCACTTTGAGGCGTTTCAGCAATACCAGCAATAAGCACTGGTGTGGATGGGCCAGCCTTTTTTATAGCTTTACCTAAATAGTCTTTCATCACTTTCACACGGCCATAGGTAGCACCAATAACAATGTTATCCATTATTTTTAAAGTTCCACTACTTACGATAATAGTAGCTATAGGTCCTAAATTTGGGTTCAAATGAGCTTCAATTACCGTTCCAACTGCGGCACGATGAGGATTCGCTTTGAGATTTTCCAAATCAGCCACCAATAAAACCATATCAAGTAAATGCTGAATACCAAGGCCGGTTAAAGCGGAAACAGGAGCCATAATCGTCTTACCACCCCACTCTTCCGGAATTAAGTTGTATTCACCAAGCTCCCCCTTCACGCGGTCAAGATCAGCACCCGGTTTATCGATTTTATTAATGGCCACAATAATTGGCACTTCCGCATCCTGCGCATGCTGAATAGCTTCAATCGTCTGTGGCTTAATACCTTCGTCAGCAGCTACCACTAAAATAGCAATGTCCGTTACCTTAGCTCCCCGAGCGCGCATAGCGGTAAAAGCTTCATGACCGGGGGTATCTAAAAAGGTAATTTTTCTGCCATTTTTTTCTACCTGGTAGGCTCCAATGTGTTGAGTAATTCCACCCGATTCCTTGGCAGCAACTTGCGTATTTCTAATCGAATCAAGTAAAGTGGTTTTTCCATGATCTACGTGTCCCATCACCACCACAATAGGAGGGCGTTGCTCTAAATCCGTGGGGTCATCCTCTTTTACAAGCGCATCCAAATTACCGCTAAACACATCTTGAGCCGAAGCGGTAGTAATCTTTTTTCTGATTTTAAGTTTTAAATCGTCGGCAATAATTTGTGCTGTCTCATAATCAATTTGCTGATTAATATTCGCCAAAATACCATTTTTCATGAGCTCTCCAATAATCTTAGCAGCTCCAAAACCTGTTTTTTCTGCAAACTCTTTTACCGAAATAACCTCAGGGATTTCAATAACTCTATCAGTAAGAGGAGTGGGAGCAGCAGGAGGTATAAATTTTTTATGCTCTTTGCGGGCAGTATCTTTCCCCGCCATCTGCTTACGTTGACTGCGAATAAGTTCACGTTCAAGCTCTTGCGCTATAAGCTCATCATAAATAGAAGCTTTATCTTGAGGGTTATTGATCTCCTCTAAAGAACCAAAAAGCTCTGAACCGGCATCATCTTGCTTGAGTTTTTCTGGATTATTTGCGGCAGAACCAGCTGGAAGATCGGCTGGTTTCAAAGCTACAGCCTGAACCTTTTGAGTTTTTAGTACACCTTTCCCTTTTGTTTTTTCAGAAGCAACCTTTTTAGCAACTTTTGGTTTAGTTGAAACTACAGCACTTTTTTTTGCTACACTCGTCTTAATTTTTTTTGTATCTTCTTTCGAAGTGGTTTTTTTAGGCACTCGTTAAAATTGCTAAATAAATGCTTATTGAAAGCGTTTGCAGTTTAGGTAAAAGCCAGGTAAAAGTCAACCAAGCTAAGGCATTGAAACGCTACATTCTCTATAATTTCAATGGAATGATCGTACCTTCACCTCCATCTATAGTGATTGTATCACTTAGATGAATGCCACTTTTTTGTAAATTAAATCCAACTATAACAGGAATACCATGCTCCCGAGCCATAATGGCTAAATGTGAGAGCAGGCCTCCTTCTTCGGAGACTATTCCGATAATTTTATCAAAGTATTGAGTTAGATCAGGCGTTAGCATTTTTGTATATAAAATGACATCTTTGTATTGTTCAATTTGATCGATTCCCACCAATATTCCAGTAACACTGCCCGCAGAAACCCCTTGCAGAACAGAAGTCTTTTGAGAGGGTTTACTGGTAAGTCGGGCAGGAAAAGTATAAACACTGAGCTGTTGGTAGGTGAGTTTCCGTTTGATGAGTTCACCTTCATTTATTTTTCCATGAACTATTTCATTAATGGTAGCAAAATAAATATTTCGTACATCCTGAAAATGAAATTCTTTCGCCTCCTCTAAAATATCTTCACGAAGAAGGCTAATTCCCTTTACTGTTAGCCATCGTCCATATTCACGCAAATGCGAATATCTGATAGCTGGAGTTATAATCTTTTGGTAATAAGTTTGCTTCCAGGCTACCAAGTTTTTCCACCATTGAACTACTTTTGGCTGAGGTAATGCCTGCACCATTTTATTTATAAAAGGCTCTTCCTGACTTATTTCTAAAGCATTGCCTTTCATTAAGAGGGCATCATGAACTCGAAAATCTTCTTTTACCACAAAAGGAAACTCAGCATTCAATAATTCTGCAATAGAGATAGGTTCATGTACTATGGCACGAGCTAATTTTTTTACCGCTTTATCTGCCAGCAAATTAATCTCAAATATTAATTCATAATCGTTTAAAAAAGCTTGAAGAAGTTTTTGAAAATTACCATCAGGAGACTCTTTGGTAAGTAATTTCTGTTGAGTTACTTTGAAAATTCCCTCATGATTAAAAGAGATTTTCTGCAGCGAAAAAATGTTTTTCAAAGTAGTACCAAGACCATGCCAGCCTGAAAAATGCGGTATAAAGTCACCTCTGCCGAAATAGCTATAGGAAGGCAATAAAGTCTGAAGTTCATTCTCTTTATCTACAAAAAGTTCATTGCCAATTTTTACTAAAAAAGCTTTACCTTGATAGGGAAGATACTGAACGCCATATTGCTTATAGACTCGCGCCACTGGTCCATCCACGTCGTAGATCTTTTCCAGTAAACTCCAAGTGAAAGGAGTAGGTGCAGGCGCTATTTCTGCAATCTCATTTTTTTCGTAAAAAAAATCTGTATTTTTTGGCAGGATTTCATCCAGATATATATTCTGCTGATATTGTACTTTGCTAAGAGTGGTAAGAGGACGAGCCTGAAGGTAAAACCAAATATTGCCTTTCACACACCATTCAATATCTTGGGCAAAACCGAAGAGCTTTTCAAGTTCCATGAATTTATAAATCTCTTTTTCGAATTCAGGGAGATCCAAAATAGACGGCGCATGATCTTTAAAAAACCTCAAAGTAATAGGTTTAATTTTTCCACTTACCAACTCTTCCCCTCTCCCTTTATGATATTCAAGCACTGTCTCTCTACCTCCTTGGGGATCACGGGTAAAAAGCACTCCAGCATAATCCGGCTCGATATACTCCTGAATTAACAGCGAAAATTGCTGTATATTCCCATCTAAATATTTATAAGCGTGATGAAGCACTCGTTGAAGAGCAGCACCTAATTGATCTCCCCCAATGTTAAGTTCGGTTATAAACTGGCCGGCTAAACTACTTTTAGCATTATCCTCAATCAACGCACTCGACCTAACCGCATAGCTTTGAACCGGCAATGTTTTTTGTAATTCCTGAACAAGATCATTGAGAAGTTGCTTATCAATGAAGCCATCAGAAGAAAATAAACCTCCACAGCTTTGGCAAGGAACAGCGACAAAGCGCGGAACACTATATCCTGCCTTAAGCAGTTTTTTAAGATTGAGAGTTTTAGCACCAACTTGAGGTAAAAAACCTTCAAACTGATCTGGTTGAAGTATTAATCCTGATATTCCCATGGTTTATTGTATCTTCCTAAAAAAGTATGCCCTAATTTTTCTAATTTTATACCGGTAACTTTTGCGTCAAAACAGCTAATAAAATCGTCACACACTGTAATTACCGCTGCTCCTTTTGGCACCTGCTCTAAGGCTGCTTCAATTTTACTGGAAGGGGTATAAATAATAGGAATATTAATACTTCCTGAAACATGATGTTGATTAAATTTTCCGGAAATACGAGAGTCAACAATAACGGTTCCATCAGGTATTGCTTTTTTCAACTCATCCAAAGTAAACAAACGTTGATAGCGTTCATCGGCATATTTTGAAGAAAACTTAATGTCACCTTCCCAGACCCCTCCAGAATTCACCCAATCACTAGCACCCTTTTCTATATATCTGGCCACAATTTGCTTTGATCTTAAAAACTCTGCCACCTCTTTCCCTCGCATGCCGGACCAGCAAAATACATAAACTACTTGATCAGTTGGGATTTTAATCCACTCACCAGCAACTAAATCTGCAAAACGAATATGTGTACTTTTAGGAAAATTACCAATTTCAAACTCTTCATCTTCACGTGCATCTAGTACATAAAGATTTTTCTCATTTTTTAGATTTTGGTTAAAATCATTATTTGTAATAGCTAAAGCTAAATCTTGATAATCATTAAAAAATACACTGCTTCCAGAAGCGAGTGGGGGATCCGCTTTCTGTAAAATATAAGAAGACGAAAGGGTACGAACCTGAGAATCAGCAACTTTTATATGGCCATCCTTATCTTCAGCCAAAGTCATAAGCGTTGCATAATGTTCTGTTGAAGCGTTGTTGTCCGTTAACGAAAGCCAGAGAATATTTATAAGTATCAATAGCTTGGATATGATCTATGCTAATTGCAGTAACATTCTCATACCAGCTTTTAAATGTTACAAGAGGAACAGATTTTTTTGAAACAGCATAAGCTTCTTCAATTTTGCCATTTCCTAAGTTTGAATAATATTTTTTTATAAAAGCGACATATTTGTCATCTGTAGTAGCCCCTGTTTGTGCTTGAGGAGAGTTTTCAATAGTTTCTTCATTGAAAGGAAGTTTATCAAGCTGCTCTATAGGATTTGCAACTATACCGACCGATTGATTAGCATCCATACTCTCAGCTACCCATTCTTGATATGCAACCATAAAGGAAATTAAAACTACGCCTAATCCAGCAGAAATCCATACCAGTTTTTTATGTTTCATTTGCCGGAAATAAACTTTTACAAACTGTCCTATAGAAAAAGTTGCTGCCGATAGAAAAACGATAACAATCGAAAATATTTGAATAATTTGCGATCCCACATTAAAAAGAAAATCAGGAGGAGGAACGGCGAGGGTAGTGAGACTATTCCAAACAAAAACTAATGAAAAAACAACAATAGTTAAAAAATAATTCATAAAATAAAAATAAATACCTGCATATAAATAAACTAATCTATCAATTAGTTATTACAAAAAATGCACATAGGTATACTAACACGGCTTGCTTAAACATCCATGCCCGGTTTTTCCAAAAGCAGAGCCTCTTTTAAGGTACCACCGGTCTCACCATCAGTAATTTTATAAACATCTTTATCGATTTTTCTAAACTCTCGAGCCGCTTGGTTATACATATTAACCGTTGTT
>CAYMDR010000015.1:8779-19138 GCA_964389195.1 uncultured Candidatus Peribacteria bacterium
CCTAAATTATTGCCAAGCTTTTCCATATAGCTTTCATAACTTCCAAGATGACGACCTAATTCGCCAACTTTCTTAATAATCTCTTGCACCGATTGCTCCATTTTTAAAGCTTTTAATCCCTGTAAAACCGTTTCTAGATAGGCAAAAAACGATGTAGGGGAGACAATAATGACATGTTTTTTAAAGGCATACTCAATCAAGTCCTGTGTATTTACCTCAACACTTCCAACATTATAAACCATCAAATTATAATAAATGCCTTCTGCCGGAATAAACATAAAAGCAAAATCGGTCGTATTTTCCAGCGGCCGAATATATTTGGAAGTTTCATCAATGCGATTCTTCAAATCGCCCTTAAACTCTTTGCCCAATTTTTCACGCTTCGTCTTATCATTTTCCTGCATAATCTCATTATATTTTTCCAAAGAAAATTTGGCATCGATGGGAATAATTTTTTCATTAAAGAAAATCACCGCATCAACAATTTCGCCATTTTTAAAAGCATACTGCATTTGATACTGCGCCGGAGCAAGTATATTGCGCAGCAAAGATTCCAAGAGATACTCTCCTAAAATACCGCGTTGTTTAGGGTTTTTTAAGATGTTTTCCAGACTTTTCATTTGTTCCGCAAACCCCACCACCTGTTTATTGGTTTCATCCAAACTTGTAAGTTTTTTGGTAACCTCTTCAATAATTTTGGCACTTTGCCCAAACTGCTTTTGCATACTTTCCAAGCTTCGGTGCTGATGATCCGAAAGCTGCTTTGTCATTTTATCCATTTGTTCCTGTATACCTTGGCGATTTTTAGTATCTTTATCATCAATCGTTTTGCGTAAGTTCTCAATAACCTCCAGCATCAATTTTTGTCCATCCTGATCTTGAGGTTTGAGCAGGTTTTGAAGATGCGTAGCTAGATAAAATATGCCTCCAAGTAAAGCTAAACCAATCACAATAAGGAAAATCTCCATAGGTAAAAATTAAGAACCGCTCGTAGTATAGGTGAGTACCTACTCACCGTCAACGTAAAAAGGCGTTCTTTATGAATGAACGCCTTTTATTTTCCACAAAATAAACAATTTTTACTTTACTGGAACCTCCAAAACCTCACTTTTTACGACAGCATCAGCTGAAATAGTAAATTCAGATTTGCTTTCAGAGCCATCTTCTTCAATACCGCTCAGTTCAAAAGTCGTGCCATCATTCATCTCTAAAGTAAAATTACCAGGTTGTCCAAAATCTGTAATCGTAAGATCTTTTTCAGTATTATTAATGATGAAGTGCGGTAAATTTTCTTTATCAATCCCGAGGAGTATCAATACACCTTCCGGGTTAGTATACTGAAGGATATGAAAATCGCCATTGGAAGAAGTGAATGATTTAATATTTCCACAGGTTTCTACAGCGCAATCTTTTAAGTCGTTCGCTGCAAAAGCTTCTTTTACTTTTCCATAAATATTGTTGTCATTGATTTTTTGCTCAAGCGCAGTCAATTCTGCCGGTGACAATGTTTGAAGTTTTGCAGAAACTTGCGCAATAATCTCCCGCGCGCTCACGGTATGGATAAGCGCGGCCGGGCGAAAAGCCTGATAGGTTAGAAGAATGGCAAGGACAGCGAAACTTACTAGTGCCATATTTTTCCAAGATTTCATAAAAAGAAAGGATAGAGGGTAAAAAAAAGATCGTATGTTTTCTTTCCATGATAAAACCCGAGCAGGTGGCATGCCGGACAAAAGAGCTCCCTTTAACTGCTTTTTATGCAACGGGAGTTGAATATGTGGCCGTGGTGGCAAGCTGAGTTGGTTTTTGCGTCGTGGTGTTTCCATAAAAGAAAATGGTGAGAAAAATAAGCGTGGAGGGCCCTCCTTTTACTCTTCTGTTGTTAAAATCCCTGAATCACTAAAAGGTTGCATGGAATTTTTATCGGCGTTACGGCGTAGTTTTTCTAACCCTCTGGAAAGCATTGATTTAATGGTGCCCTCTTTTTTTCCTAAAATTTCCGCAATTTCATGAATCTTTTTTTCTTCAAAAAAACGTAAACTTATAACCTCTTGGTAGCTAAACGGAAGCGTTTGTAGCGACTTTTGGATTTTTAAAAAATCTTCATGTTTTTGGAGTGCCTCTTCCGCCTCTTGCATCTCTAAAAAAAGATTGCCTGAAGCAACTAATTCAAAACCATTTCTTTCCATAAGTTCATCCAACGATTGGTTTTTACTACGCGGAGAGCGGAAATAGCGTTTAATTTCATTGGAGGCAATGCGATACAGCCAAGAAGAAAAAGCAACGCCCTGCCAGCGGAATTGCCAGATATTTTTAAAAGATTTAAAGAAAACCTCCGAAGTAATATCTTCAGCAATTTGAATATTGCCGGTTCTTCCTAAAACATATCCTAAAATTCGGTCGTAATATTCTTCAAAAATACATGCAAAGGCATTGGGATCGCTTTGGGCTTTTTGAATCAATTCACGTTCATTTTCCAGAGGCATAGAAAAAGTTAATGACGCTCACAGTATCTATAATCCTCTAAAAACAAAATCGTTGCATCAATTATTCCATTTTTGCATGCTCAGATTTTTCACATTGGAACTTTTCGATCAGATAGTTATCCTGCTCGTCAGCTCTTAAGGCTAAATCTGCAATATTTTTCTGAATAATTTCTTCAGATCCCGCTCGAAGATCAGCCAAATGAAGACGATAAGACATAAAAATCATATTGCCATCGATTCCAAAGGTAAAAGGTTTAACAGGAACACTTAAAATATATTTATACATCTCCGCTAAATTTTGCTTAGGAAGTTTGACTAAAGGGCAGGTAATAAAAAGATACTGTTGATTAAAAACAAAAATACGAACCATAGCGCTGCCTTGATGAAACTCCCAAAAATCATAGCCATTGCGGGCGATAACAGGATCTACGCCTAAGTTTTTTATGGCAGCCTCAACAAACTTAGCTAAATGGGAAAGTTCCGGTTCATCAAAAAGTAAATTTTCATCGATATCATTACCGCAGTTAGGGCAATAATCCACCTTTTCAAAAAGCAGATGGCTGCAAGTAGGACATTTAACAGAAAAATTCTTACTGGTATTAGCCGCAAAAGCATCAAGATCTAATAATAAATCATCAACAGGAATGGCAAAACCAACATTATCCGCTTCGGTAAATTTGCAGGTAGTAATACCCACCACCTCTCCTTGAATATTAACAAGCGGACCTCCGCTATTTCCCGGATTTACGGCAGCATCGGTTTGAATATAATTTCTTCCTCCAATTAACTGTTTAGTTGCAGATACAATACCTTCCGTGATGGTAAAAGGAAGGCCATAAGGATACCCCAAAACTGAAACTTTTTCCGTATTTTTAAGATTAGCAATCGTCTGCAGTGAAACTTCAGGTAAATCTAACTCTTTAGAAGGGAGTAAAAAAGCCAAATCGACAATAGGGTCTACAAATACCACCTTGGCCGTAGAGCGCTCTTTATCGTGAGTCTCAATCGACACCATATGGTTTCCAGAAATAACATGATAATTGGTAATAATGATACCTTTGCTTTTGAGATAAAATCCCGTTCCACTCCCCATGGATGTACCTATTTTAACAACGGCTTGAGATATTGCTTCGATAAGACTCATACGTCTGAAATTAAAAAATAAGCATTATTGTTTAAGTTGCATAACCTCATCCAAGGCCACTTTTAAAACCTGAGAAGCCTCTTGCCATGGTTTTTGACTGCAAGACACAAGCGCTTTCACTAAGGTATCATAAATATGTTGCGGCACATTATAACTATAAAGAAGAGAGGTAATGCCTCCCAATATTGTGAGTGTCCCCCCCATATAATTAGCACTAGAAAGCTCTGCTTTTGCATTTTCCTCAGTTTTTTTAAGGTAATTTTGAACCCCAGTAACCTCCATTCTTAAGCGTTCGGAAATCAAAACCTTTGTTATACCTATAGATTCGGCAAACTTTCCTTTTTCCATAAGGAGAAATTTCTGGAGAATAGCTTTTGTCTTATTGATTTTGTCTATTAATGGAGTATTTCCATACATACCTCTTACGGCTTTTTCCAATTCAAAACGAAGTGCCCCCTGAGGCCGCATAAAATAATCGATCTTTGCTAAAGTGATATACATAATATCCCAAGCAAAACCATCCATACGTTTTTGTTCAAAATAATCAACGTAGGCAAGCCCTTCTTGTAAATATTCTTTAAACTTTTGCCAAGCCATCTCCATTTTTTCCTCTGGTACCTTTTCAAAGACAGGATCTTCCAATCTTTTTGCTCCAAATTTTTCTATAAAAATATCATCATGCGAATCAGCATTAATACAAATCTCCTCAATAATACGATAAACCTTATTAGGTTCACAGGCTTCAAGTGGAGACTCATACTCAAAATGTAATTCATCTCCCTTTAAAATAATTTGCGGCAAGGTGAGTCTGCTGAAATTTATTTCAGCGATTTGACGCATAAGGGCAACGGAAGGCTGTTCAGGCATGCGTAAAAAAGGAGCACGTATGGAATAACCGGTAGGGGTTATTTCCAGATATACTTTAATTGAGCCGTGAGGCATAACAAACTTTGTTTTATCGGCATTGCCAGTTTCTTGAGCAAGTTGAGGGTTAATATAGTCCAATAAAGCCAATAAAGTCTCATAGTATTTCTTTTCCTCATAGATTTTTACGACGGTACTCCAATAATCCAAATTAAGATTACTAAGTTGTGCCGGTAAAAAAGACTGATCAAACTGGGGAGCGTTATTCATAGGAGTTAGTATTATTTATAGAGATTGAAATCAGAAAACATAACTGCATCTTTGCTAATGAAATTACAGAAAAGGAATAAAATCCAGTTTTCCATATTGCCACTTAAGAAAACTATGTCCTATTGGATAGCAAATCATCCATAAAACTTTGGATACCGTACATATTTTTTTCATAACCGGAAATATCAGGTAAATCTAAATTTTTAATTTTGATAAAAACCGTTTGAATTAATTGTTTCATAACCTCAACATCTTCATTGAGAAGATCTAAAGGTAATAATAAAATATCTTTATCCATAGGATCTAAAAACTCTATAGCCCCTTTTTTTACGGTATATTTACCTTTAAACTCTCTTGAGTTTTCTACCAGCAATTTATAAAAAAGTAGCTGATTTTTATAGCGCCATAATTTAAGGTGCTCATAATCGGAATGTCCTTGCCAACTATATAAACCTTTGCCTGTTTTATAGTCATAAATAATCAGTTCTTTATTTGCTTGATCCATACGAATCTTATCTATTTTCCCAGTAATTTCAGCGGAACCAACCACCACACCCTGCTGAGCAAAATTAAATTCCGACTTATCATCCATCCTAAAATCATGATGGCGTTTTTCATAATAAAGCGCTAAATGCTCACGCCCTTGCTCTAGTTTTTCAGCAAAATCTTTAGCATTTAAACGTTCATGGAGAAGAGCCTTTTCAAACTCTTGGAGCAAAAAATTTACATCCGGTAATTTTTTAGTAACTTTATACTCCACTAAAAGTCGATCAATAGCCCTATGCATAGCACTTCCATAAGCACTTGCTACCATCTTTTTTTGAGGAAAACGCAGTAAGTTCTCCATAACAAACTTATAAGGCCCACCATTGATAACATCTAAAAACTTAATAAGATGAGTAACGCTGAGCTTATAACTTTTTAGCTGGTTTTTTAAAAGATCGGTTTCATCAAGGGTATAAAGCGTAGGCTGATCCACGTCCGAACGCAGCTGCATAAAAGCTCCAAACCCTTTCCGCTCCTCCAGCTCCTTTTGCCACGTTTGCACCGTATCCAAAGAGATATTTTCGGCCTTTTCCTCTTTTGAGCCTAGAAACTCACTATCCTCTAAAAAGCGCAAACGTGCTAAGCTGTTCCCTTTATCGTTATATTGATGGCGATACAGAAAAAGATTGCGTTTAGCTCTTGTTAAAGCCACATAAAAAAGCCGCAGTTTATCTTCACGGGTGTCAGCTTCAGCCTCTAAAGGCACATTACTTGGAAAATGAAGTTTATCAACCATGCCTTTACTCATCCAGGTTTCATCCTCTGTGCTTATAATAAAAACTGTATCAAACTCCAACCCCTTAGCTCCATGCGCCGTAAGTAGATTTACTCCTCGGTCGGTTTTATAGAGTTCATCTTCATAAAAGAGAGGAAGTTTATGTTTTTGATGAAGCTCCACAAACTCCACCACATTATGTACCTGCAAAACGGTACGATTTTTATACGCCCGGATCTTTTGCATAAAAGACTTAAGGGCATTCAAATAGTTTAAATAGGCAGCAGGCTCTTCTTTAAAATGCTCTTCACTAAAGTAAAAATCTTTATAGGGGCTGGTGAAATCTGCTCGTCTTATAAGTTGTCCCACCTGCTCTTTATCTTGTTCATCAATATCTATACTTTTAACACCGGTAAGGTAATCAATCATCTCTTCAGCATTTTTTTCTTTAGCTTCACCGGCCAAGATGATAAAAAATTTAGCAATATCTTGTATCTTTTCGTTTTCACTTTCCAACATAACTTCCAACCATAAATTACGAGCCCTTCGTCTATGAGCCTCCACCGCAACTCTCCAAATATCCAGACGTTTTAGCCCCCAAAAAGAAAATGATAAAATTTCTGGCAAGAGCTCATCCGCGGAACTCTGCCCCTTTTGCAGGATTGAGTCGATAAAAATCAACATGGTTAAAAGTTCATGAAGATGTGGTTCTTCAAAAAGATTTTTTCGTCGAAGATAAGAAACCGGGATTTTATAATGGTCTAAAACCTTAGCCATCGTTCGCAGAATATTATGTTTTGGTGCAATAATGGCAATCTCTTCGGCAGGAGTGCCTTCTTTAAGCAATCGTTGCACCTCTTCCCCTACAGCTACCATTTCATGAAAAGCGGTAGGGAACTCTTTTTCATAAATGCTACCCTCAAGAGGAGATTCTTGTGCCGCCAATAAGTCTTTAAAAACAATATCTGGTTGTAATTTCTCTAAACGATCATTCCCCTGGAGAATAATTTTTCGTACAAAATCCAAAATATTTTGATGAGAACGGTAATTATGGCGGAGCACAATAATCTCGGGATCTTTAAAGCGTGCGTGAAAAGTTAAAATATTTTCGATATTAGCTCCTTGAAATTTATAAATCGCTTGGTCATCATCACCAACTACCAAAATATTCGGTCTTCCTTCTGTGACCTCCATATTTAAAATAGTATGGAGCAATCTCATCTGAATACCATTGGTATCCTGAAACTCATCCACCAGTACATATAAATATTTTTCCTGCAAATTAAAACGAAGATCAGCATGTTTTTCCATGGCCGTTACCGTTTCCATGAGCATATCCTCAAAGTCAAAATACCCCAGCATCTTAAGCTTATCTTGGTATTTTTTATAAACTTCCGCTAAGGCCAAATGTTTTTCCAGCGCAACCGCATCTTTAAAAACAGTCTCCTTACGAATATTTTTTCTAGTATAAAGATTTTTCCACTCCGTAAGAGGTTTCGTATGTATTTTTTCGCCGGCTTCCGCTTTTTCTAGAGCTAAAGCGAGACTTTGTGTGATCGTTTCTTGCAAAGACTGATAAGGCAAAGCTGTGAGTTTAGGTATAGAAATCTTCTCTATATCTTCCCGTAATTTCTTAAGATGAACGAGCGTTTTAGTACTGACACGGTCATCAAAAAGATGAGCCAGGAGGGGAGCAACTTGGTCTAAAAATGTCTTATTTCCATCAATAATATGCTTAAACTCTTGGGGGCTTAAACCACCTTTTTTAAGTTCGCCAATTTTGGTGATAACATCTTTGAGATAAGTATAACCTTGATCAGGATGATAAGATTTAAAGGGGCTATTATGTTTCAATTCAGCAAAAATCTCCTCCATTATTGCTATACGTGTTAGTTCATCGGCCGGATTATAAAAAGCTCCATCATGAAAATATTCTGGATACTGATGAATAATTTCGGAACCAAAACTATGAAAAGTGGCTATATTTACGCGATAAGCTTCCGAACCGATCAAGCCAGCTAAGCGTTTGCGCATATTTGCTGCAGCCGCATCGGTAAAAGTTAAACATAGGAGTGAAGATGGTGTGGCATCGGTAAGTTGCAAAATATTAGCCACTCTTAAACTCAAAAGCTCCGGGTGTCCGGAAACGGGTCCAGCCACAACAAGCACAGGCCCTTCGATAGTATCCACAGCTTTTTTTTGAGCATCATTCAGCTTTTGATATCTTATCGCAAAAGCATCTAAAGATTTTTCATTCATACCTCAGTATTATTTTTTATGACTTTATCCAATTGCTCCCACACGGGGTCTAAAATTTGCACTTTCAAACTGTACTCCAACCCATTTTTACCTTTTCTATTTTTTGCCCTGGTTAAACATGTGGTATTTTGACATAAATAGGCACTGCGTCCAGTCCTGTTGCCAGCTATTTGAACAATAACCTCACCCGCTAAAAGCCTTGTAACAGCAATTAAATCGGCTTGAGGGAACTTTTTAAAACACCCTATACAGGTGCGCTCCGGAAAATGTTTGTTTTCAGCCATTTTATCTACAAAATAAGCCCTTTTTATGCTATAATAATCAGATTTAATAAAAGCTATGGGCGCACTCCACTGTAAACATATTTCATGCCTTGTACAAGCAAAGTTTTTCTTTGCGGCTCGCTTTGTGTATGAACATCCAGGAGAAGCAGCCAAACCCGCTGCTCCCGGCGAAGCTCCCAAGCCAGCCGCCCCCGCAGCACCTAGCTCAGCACCAAAAGAGATTCCAGCACCACCAAAACCGGAAGTGCCAATTGATGCTGCCACAACTGCAGCAGCTGAAAAAGCAAAAACAGCACCAACCGTACTCAACCCCTTAAGTCATATTAAAAAACCAGAAAATGCTAAAGAGCCACTCCTCCCACCGGCAGAGATAGCCAAACAATATAAAGAGCTACCAGCAAAAGATCGCGACGCTTTTTTACAGGATCAAATAAAAAAAGGAAATTTTACTATCAATTTTAAAAAGTTTTTACAGCAAGTTCCAGACGCTACAGGAAAAATGGTCACCGTAGAATATTATGTGAGTAGTCCAATCGCTTTTGGCCGTCCTACAACTATTCCTGATCCTCAAAATCCCGGTAAAACCATAACCGTTCCTCCGGTCTACCTGCCTATGACCGGTAAAGGAGCCGCCGAAAGTGCCGCCCTCATAGGAAGTGAATTACCAACCCAGCGAGTGGTAGAACTGATGGAGCAAACCTCCACCTATGTGCCCTATGTCGGCTATGAAAAAATTGCTAACGCTTTAGGCTATAAGACGGAAGCTGAATTATATACAACTGACGCAGAAGGTAAAAAACACCCTCGCGGTGAATTAATGATGAGCGCAAAGTTCGCCCTAAAAAAAGATGAACTTTTACAACAAGAGATGGCTGACCGTAATCTTAAGCCTGGCGATTTCTTTGGTGGCCATGGCAAAACTGTTGTCGAAGATGCTATTTTATTAGAACCAGATAAGTATGGTAACTCTCGAGAAGGTAACCAAGCTATTTTTGGAGGCATCCACGAGGATCCTCAAAATCCAGGACAACCTGGTACACGAGTTCAACCTTTAGGTGCAACTCACGAGCAAGAGTACCGTGATTTTACCAACAACTTCCAATACGCCATATACGGCTTTATGAAAATAACCACCGCCGATGGCAAAGAGTACATTGTTAAAACCTCTGACGTTAAAAAAGCTACCGACAGCATCACAACAGCGGATGGCAAAGACACCATAAATATTCCTGGTCTCCATGCCGTACTAACACCAACAGCCTTTGATAATAGTAAAATGTATGGTGGATCAAAACGAATTGAGTTTAAACCTGAATCGGGAAAGCCACCCGCTTTTATTGAAACAAGCTTGCCACCACCAAGCCCACCCCCAGAAACTGCCAGTAATTCACCATCGAGCGCACCACCATCCAGTGCACCGGCATCCACTCCAGCCCCATCTGCTCCATCTTTACCAACAGTTCCGCCAGCCACTATTGCCAGTGCACCATCATCGCCTTCATCTGCGCCACGCTCTTATGCGTCAGCATCATCCACGGCAAGCTCCTCTCCACCGCGCCCTAGAACAACAGTTGCCGATATTGCCGCTCCTCCATCCTTTGCGAAAGGTGGCTCAAGTGATGCCGCACCTTCATCATCACCTGCACCTGCACCGCAAAGAGCAAAAACAGCCCCAGAAGATAATAATAAACTGCAAGAAAACCCACCAAAAGCCCGCTACACCATCCTTGGAGATTCCCTTATGGTTGGAGCCATGGGGCAACGTACACCAGACCGCACAGCAGGAGGATCCTT
>CAYMDR010000016.1:0-2622 GCA_964389195.1 uncultured Candidatus Peribacteria bacterium
AAAATGCCTGACAAAATTGCGAAATTTATCGCCTCTTTAGATAAAAAGATCCAGCAAAGATTAAAGGCCAAACTGCAAAGTATTAAAAACAACCCATTTGAAGGACACGATCTAAAAAAATTAACAGGAGTCGAAGAAAAAATTTATCGAGTAAGAATAGGAAAAATACGCATCATCTACGAAGTCATAAATAAAGAAGTCGTTATTCTAGATATCGATTACCGTGGGAATATTTACTAAAGTTTCTTTAAAATGGCATCTTCTTTTTAAGGCGACTTACACGCAAAAATCCACCGCAGGACAAAACTTCTACACCAGCCTTTTCAGCCTCATCCATCAGTAAATTCACACCGATACTGTCGCTAGCCATATGGCCGGTAATAAGTACATTGATATGGTATTTTTCGCAAAGTTTGCGGTGCTCTTCTGGAATATGCATCGCCATAATCGTACCAACACCAGAGGCCGCCATTTTTTCATACATCTCTTTAGCACCAGATGTACCTCCCGCAAAACCGGAAAAAGAGATCTTGCCCGCACGCGATTTTTCACTGCCCACAAACATCATCGGGCCATTACCCATCCGCTTAGCCTGTTGATATTCCGGTAACTCCATAAGTGCCTCCATAATGTCACTGACATATTTTGGCTTTCGTTTGGTGATATAATTTTTAATAAACCAGTACACCTGTAAATCTGCAAAAGTATGGAAACAAGCAAAAGGAATACCAAGTAAACTCGCAGCATTTGGTACTTGAAAATGGTTGGCTGCATGCAATCCACGGTTCAAATCTCCAATACGAGCCCCCATCAACTTTTCTGCAACATTAATTGGGACACCATCCATAACCGCATAATCATTCTGCAAATCCATCACTTGGGTAAGATCAATCAAAGCACGCCCTTCTGGATGATGCGCAATCACAGCATCAATCTTCTTTCCTTTTCCCCCTTGAGCCACCGGCTTAGAAAGCTCATGAGCAAGTAAAATTTCACCAACCCCAACATCAATACCAACTAAAATTCTTTTTAAATTTGTTTTAGGATCACCAGACTCAATACGACTATCCAAAAAAGGGTTTTTTAAACTTTCCATATCAAAATATTCACGTTTCTTTTCATCAAGCTTTGCATACTCATTTTTATTTTTCTTAAGCTGCTCCTGTGTTTCCTTAACAGGACGAGGACTACGTTTAATAGCTAAATCAAGGCTAACATCGTAAAATTGTTGAAGAGTGAACATAAAAAAAAGTTAAATATACTCAGATTCTAACAGCAAAAAAAGCTTTCTCCAAATATTGCCCAAAAACAACCTTTCTGCTAGTATCAAAGCCACTCAGCATAACTAAAATAATCCACGTACTCCTATGTACCTAGAAAAAATTAAACACCAGTATCGCGAGTTCAAACATTACCTTTCAAAACAGATTCGTAATGAACATGGGCACATCGATCCAAAAAGATTTGCCGCCACGGCTGCCATAGGAATGGGAACAGTTTTTGCAGGGTTAGTTGCACTTTTTATTATACTTATTGCCATCCTAAGTATTGGCCTCCCCAGCGTACAGGATCTCAACAAACTCATGGCGCAATCTATTACCATTTACGACCGTGATGGCAACGTTATGTACGTAAAAGATGGTGGAGAAAATCGCCAATATGTACCATTTAATGAAATTTCCCGCAACGTAGTAGATGCCACCGTAGCCATTGAAGATGATCAATTTTGGACACATGTAGGCTTTGATCCGGTGGGCATTATTCGTGCCGGCGTCAATAATGTTTTTAATTTAGGACGCACCCAGGGAGGATCAACCATTACTCAACAGTACGTAAAAAACACTTTCCTTACCTCTGAAAGATCGTATATCCGCAAACTCCGCGAATTACTTTTAGCAGTGCAAGTAGAACGCACCTACGACAAAGAAAGAATCATGGAGCTTTATCTCAACCAAATTTTCTACGGTAACAATGCTTATGGTATCGAAAAAGCTGCCCAAATCTATTTTGGCAAACATGCCAGCAACCTAACTTTAGCCGAAAGTGCCATACTTGCCGCCGTCCCTCAATCTACAAACTACTACAATCTATACGGCGATCACGTCTATTCCAAACTCGCTAAAGATTTCACGCCACAAGAAATCATCGCCCGCAACATCACTAAAGAAAGTGATCTTAAAGAGGATGAATACGATTTTGGCGTAATGGGCAAAAATATCAAACTGGATGAAACCCACAGTGTGTACTTACAGGGACGAGCCGACGTCGTACTGAAAAATATGCAAAAATTTGGCTACATTAGTGAAGAAGAAAGACAAAAAGCTCTAAAAGATTTTGAAACCATGACCTTTAAAAAATACGAAGGACAAATCAAACATCCTCATTTTGTTTTCTATATTCTCAAACAACTTGAAGATCAATACGGTAAAGAGGTGGTCGCTCAAGGTGGCCTAAAAGTGTACACCACTCTTGACCCTAAAATGCAAAATATCGCAGAGCAAGTGGTAAAAGATGGTGCACTAGCCAATGAAGAGGCCTTCAATGCTAAAAATGCCAGCCTCGTAGCTATGAACCCTCAAACCGGTGAAGTATTAGCAATGGTTGGATCCCGCAATTATTTTG
>CAYMDR010000016.1:2632-17756 GCA_964389195.1 uncultured Candidatus Peribacteria bacterium
ACGAAACACTTGAAATTGCTTCTATTGGTTCTACTTATTACAGTGTAGTACAGGAAGATGCTGTATCAGTTACACAAAGACCACGACTAAACTTCATAAACTACTTTGCAGTATCAGATAATGCTGGCAATACGAGTTCAGATGTAAACCTAAATATAGGAAATGGAGCAGCTCTAATACCTGATCCTTTACGTGGAGATATATTGGCTATGGTAGGATCCCGCAATTATTTTGATAAAGAGATCGACGGCGCTGTAAATATAGCAGAATCTTATCGTCAACCCGGGTCATCATTTAAACCTTTTGTATACGCCCAAGCCTTCTATAATCGCTACGCTCCAAGCTCCGTTGTTTTTGATACCTCTACACGTTTTGGAGCTAATGCCTATCCTAAAAATTTCGACGGCAAATTCCGCGGCCCCATGACCATGCGTGAAGCACTCGGGCAATCTCGCAATCTTCCAGCCATTAAAGCCTACTATCTAGCCGGTGAACAGGAACCGATTAAACAGCTCGCTGAAAAAATGGGCATCGTCTTCCTACCAAAATATCGCAGTGTAGATGACGGCTACCCCTTAGCACTTGGCTCCAAAGAGGTAAGACTCATGGACATGGTCTCAGCCTTTGGCGTGTTTGCTAATACGGGCATACGTCATGAACCCATCACTATTACAAAAATTAAAAATGCCAAAGGTGACATCTTAGACGAATGGAAAATTACTGAAGGAGAAGAGGTGCTCGACCCAGAAGTAGCGTACCTCATCAACAGCATCCTTTCTGACACCAGCGTTCGTTTACATGAAAACTTAACAATTCCTGGCCACGTAAATGCTGCTAAAACCGGAACCAGTGATCGGCAAGATCCTAAAACTAAAGTCTATTACCCTCATGACCTTTGGACAATGGGATACACCCCAACTTTAGTTGCGGGCGTATGGACCGGCAATAATAATGATGATGAAGGCCATATTTCCATTCGCGCCGATGGCGTAAATGTAGCTGCTCCTATCTGGAAAAAATTTATGGTTGAAGCCTTAAAAGACACTCCTTCCCAAGCTTTTCCCGTCCCTCCTGGAATTAAACAAGTAACAGTAGCTACCGCATCAGGTAAACTCCCTGGGCCTTATACTCCGGTCGAAGCACAAAGAGTGGAATCTTTTACAAGTTTCTCTGTTCCAACAGAGATCGATGACAGCTATACCTCAGCCAAAGTTGATACTCGCAACAATAAACTGGCCAACGAATACTGCCCGGAAGAGGTCGTTCAACAAAAATCTTTCCTTAATCTTCATGACATCGATCCTCGTCCCGAATGGGAAGAAGGAGCTGCAACATGGCTAAAAGACCCAGCTTATAGCGAAAGTAGAGCCGCCTGGTTAAAGAAAAATGTTGGAAGCGTAGGAGAAAATGTCCTTATTGGAGCACCTCCACTTGAGGCATCAGATCTTTGCCGAGAAGAAAATTACAACAATCGTCCAAGTATATCAATCACCTCACCAGCTATGGACGATACGGTGATGAGTAGCACTAATATTGAAATAAAAGTACATATTGACGCTGAAAACCCCATCGATAAAGTAATATTTTATCTAGACGGCCAGAATCAATACCTTGCAAATGATAAACCATTTACCGGCGTTATCCGTTTACCAAAAGGCGAAACCGGAACCAATAAACATACCATAAAAGCAAAAGCAACCGACATTTTTGGCTATAGCGGCGAAGATGAAATAACCATCATCACTTCTAAAACAAGCCCTGAGCCTGTAACACCACCGAGCGATCCACCAAAACGTGATGACTCACTCGATAGTATCTAAAGCAATAGCCAGTTTCGTGCCCGCCAAATAGCCTGTTGCCCATGAAGCCTGTAAGTTAAAACCACCGGTAAAACCATCAATATTTAAAATCTCCCCGGCAAAATAAAGCCCCGAGCAGATTTTTGATGCCATCGTACGGCTATCCACTTCCGCCAGATCAACCCCACCCGCCGTCACAAACTCATCCCCCGCCCCACGACCAATAATCTTTATCTCAAAATGCTGCAAAGCTAAAACCAAAGCTTTACGCTGCTCTTTATACACACGTGCTGCCGTTATATCAGATGGCAAACCAGCTTTTTGCAACACCACAGCACACAAAGATTGCGGCAATAAAAAATCTAGTAAATTATCGATCCGCTTTTTACCATGTTCATCCATTAACTTTTGTAAACGCTTCTCCAAAACCTCCGACGTTTCATCTGGAAAAAAATTTATGCTAAGACTTAAAGGTTTTTCTTTAGCAAAAGGTTCGTAAGCGGCCAAGGCTGAAAGTGCAAAAATAGCCGGCCCCGTAACACCGCGATGCGTAAACAAAAATGCCCCAGTACGCTTATAAGTTTTCGCCTTATCAAAACTATTCAAAATAAATGATGCTCGCTTAAAAGCGATACCGGATACTACTGGCAACCAGGATCCATCGGCAACAAAAGAGTGCAAGGAAGGAGCCAAAGACGTAATGGTATGCCCCAACTTTTTTGCGAACGCATAACCATCACCCGTTGAACCGGTATGCCGATACGCATTCCCACCGGTTGTAATAATAACGGCATCGTAATCATACACGTCGCCCGCCGCCAATTTCACTTGAAAACCTTTTTCATGCACAACATCAACAACCTTAGCCTCCAATACAATCTTAATACCTAACTCACGCATCGTTTTTGCCAAAACATCCACCACATCTTCACCACGATCACTTTGAGGAAAAGCTCTTAAATCATCCTCCATTTTTAAGGGGACACCATGCTCTTCAAACCATTCCATCACCTTTTCCGGCGAAAAACCAAACATCGCCGTCATTAAAAATTTAGCGCCACGCGGATAGTTTTCCAGCAACTTCTTCACATCAAAAACACCGGTCGTCACATTACAACGCCCGCCCCCACTAATCATCACCTTTGCTCCCAAGTAATTATTTTTCTCAAAAAGCGTAACCGCAGCCGCAGGACACGCTTGTTTTAAAGCAACAGCCGCCATCATCCCCGCTGCTCCACCACCAATAACAGCAACATCAGGATCTTTTTTTTGCAAAGTCTTATGAGCCATCTTAAACCCAAGCAGCTAAAATAGCGCCCATCGCCAACATACTCACCAGTTGATAACCCGTATCAATCAACCACAACTTCACGGATTTACTGGCAAACAAAACAGCGGTAAACATTACGGGAGCAATAAAACCGAGCCAAATCCAAAATGCCGTGAGAGCGCCTGTTAAAAAATTCGCATTACCTCCAAGATCAAGCATCCTCATATATGCTATAAAATGAGCCAACACATACGCCATCAACAAACTACCCACCAAAGAAGCCGCATACGCAGGCGCAGCTTTCTTTCGCATCTCATCCATCTCTTGCTTAGTTTTATGTCCAAACCCCATCAATTTTGACCAAGGTTTTCCCAAAAGCAAAGGTGAATACCAAAGCCCACCAATAACAAAACTTGCCAAAGCTGCCACCACCACAGCCAAATAATTAATAGTAATTCCTGGCATAAAATAAAGTTAAAAATACGGCATTATTCTATGCCAAAAGCAAAAAAAAAGCTATGTGGTGATGGGACGTGCCTGTAAAATAAAAAGCTTTTGGCCTTTAAGAGCCCACTCTATATCCATAGGTTTTCCATAGCATTGTTCAATCTTTAAAGCCACAGAAGCAATTTCAATAAGTTGAGAATCTGAAAGTTTTGGGCGTTCTCGTAAATTTTCCGGAACGGCCACCGTCATCGTTCCTGCCGCTATTTGATCGAGCACAATTTTCTTTTCTTGAGATAATATATTCCTTTCATATATGGATAAAGACCCCTTTTCGATAATATAAGTATCCGGAGTAACCATACCCGATACTACCGCTTCACCAAGCCCATAGGCAGCTTCAATAATAACCACCCCCTTATCTTGAGTCACAGGATGTTTAGTAAAAGCTACCCCCGCCACATCGGCATCCACCATGGCCTGAACAATAACCGCCACATAAATTTTATCCTGTTGAATCCCTTTGCTAAGACAATAATTTTGGATACGTTCAGATTTTAAAGATTCAAAACACTCCTCTACTTTTTGAATAAAATGCTCCCGATCAACACATAAAAACGTTTCAAATTGGCCGGCAAAACTATCCGCTTGCCCATCTTCCAAATTCGCCGAACTACGCACTGCAACATAACGACTACCAAGCTTATCAAAGGCCCGAGAAAGTTCCTTCACATCAAAATCTTTAGCAAAAATCACAAAACCGTTTGGCACCTCAAACCCATGCTGCAAAAGCTTACAAAGCGAAGAGGCTTTACCGCCAATTTTTTTAAATTCACCACTCTTTATTTCCGCAAAAAAACGTATCATCGTAAAATATTGATAATACCCTTATTGGCATCCACCTCAACTTTATCGCCATCCTTTAAAACTTTTGTCGCATGTTTAGTACCAACAATACAAGGAATATTTAGCTCTCTAGAAATAACCGCTGCATGACACGTAATGCCCCCTTCATTCGTAATAATCGCGACAGCTTTACGCATAGCTGGCATAAAATCAGGTGAAGTCATCGATGTTACCAAGACATCACCATGGTTCACTTTATAATTTTCATCGGGATTCATTAAGACTTTAACAACCCCAATGGCTTTGCCGCTACAAGCTACATTTCCCTTAATCAAAGGCTGTTCGGTCATAACATCTTGCAGATTACCAAGATATTTTCTTTCTTCATGCAGCGCTTTTTCGCCAACATACAAAGTCCCTTTACGCGCTCCAGCTTCAAAAACAACCAAACTATTCAAACGACGAGCCTTGATATCTGGCCGTAAATCCTTCATTAAAATAGTTTCAATCTCCTCGGGAAGTGTATAGCGCATATCATATAAACTCATACCCACTCTACGGCCAATCTCCGCAAGTACCATTTCAAGATAATGAGCAAAAATCATAATCCATTTTTTCCTATAATCCTGCCAATACGTAAACTGTTCGCAAATTCTAATAATATCTTTCGTATCCCCATCAACCCCAAGTTGAACCATCAGTTTTTCTTTTTCGGCCTGAGTAAGAAATTTTTTAGATGCTTCATCTCTTTTGACAAGAAGTCGCTTTTTAATATTTAAAATAATCTCCTCTTCCTGCAAAACACGCGTATCAAAATAATTGTTGTACATCCAAAAATACTCCGCCTGAAAAGCCTTAATGGATGCGTATAATTCAGAGTCTTGGAAATTACTTCTCTTCCGTTTCGCCAACAAAACAAGTTCACCGTAGGCATCCTCAATTTCCTGACTGAAAGATTTTCGCGTTAAAGCTGTGAGTTTAGAGATATCACTCGACGAAACATTATGAAGACGTTGTTTCAATAACTCTTCGCAACGCACCGACACCAATTCGGTAGTCCAAAGCAAAGCGTACCATTGTAAATATGTATCATGCAGCTCGCGGTAAAAGGCTAAAAGCACTTTATTATCAATATCCGTAAACCGCATTGCTTTACATCTATCTAATATTTTTTCGAGCTGAGCCGTCGCATCAGTAATATCTTTTTCATATTTAGCGGCATACCCCGGCTTGCGATACCAATCTATAATTTTTTGCCCCTGCTCAGACATTTCCACAATACGATTGCACCACAATACATTTTCACCAGTAAAAATCATTAAAATTAACGGCCAACAAATGCCAAAATACTCACGCATCGGGACCATACCAGCCTCCGCCACCATATAGATATGATGAAGGGTAGAAGCCCTTTCCCAGCGGAACCAATCCTCTTTTTCATGAAAAGTTTTTACAAAATGCTTCAAACTTTCAAAATAGAAAACCTGCTTATTCGCCTTATAGATTTTTTTATTCCCGACTTGTCGCTCAATCACAAACTCCATTTCTTTAAGACGTTGCAGCTGAAGCGTAAGCTGCCGCGGATTAATTCCTGACTCTTTTTGCAACTCATTAAACTGCACTTCCCGCCCATCATTCATCACAAAAAAATCCAGCAACAATGAACGTGCGTGTGAACCAGTAAGTTGTGTAAGAATTTCCATACAAAAAAATTAAAGCTTAAAATCTGGACGAACCGGCAACCCCAAGGCCTCACTCACCTGCTGAACTCTCTTACCATAATGAGCACAAACACCCGCAGACTTATGCGCTTTATAGTAACTTACTGTACCTTCATACAGTGAACAATCATACACATCAGCATCTTTCACCAGTTCAACATATGGGTCATCGCTATAAATCTCTTTTTCACTATGATGAGCAATCGCTTTGCAAATAAGTTCAATTTCTTCAGCTTTAAAACGCCGGGTTTCTTCAAGTATTTTCTTAGCTATATCAGATCCTTTTTTAGCATGATCGATATAAGACCCAGTTTCAATAACCGCAATATCATGCAGCACGCAAATAATTTCCGCCAACTCCAAAGACAACCCCCTTTTAAGAGCGAGCAACCTTCCCACCTGAAGACACGAACTCGAATGTTTTAGTTCCCATACTTTTGAACTTTCTCTATCCACATCTTGTATGGAACTCTGCAAAATCCTTTCCACCACATAGCTTTGAATATATTCAGACCGAGAAAGATTATCGCCTTTGAAATGATGATACATATATTATATACAAATTGCATATGAATTGTATGTACATAATATGCACTCATCTCAATATTGTCAAGCTTCTAAAAACAACCCTATTTCTTTTTCCCATCATAAAATTCCGAACGCTCCCAAGCTAAATCAAAAAGACTCTTAAGTGCTTGAGCCATATCGGGATTATACATTTTCATACCCATCGGCTCCTGACCATGCGTGGTAAAAATGGCTATCATATTGCCAATAACATTAATTTCACAGTTGCCAGGGAATTTATCGTGCGGCACAAGACGAGTTTTTCGTAACTCTTTAGCATCTCTTTTTTTATAATCGATAGCTGCATCCGTATCAGGCTGAATGCTCCGGACAAACATACCTTTTTTCACGCGTTTACCAGTATAAACCGACCAATCATCCCCTGCTAACTCTGAATGGTACGTGTTAAGTCCAAAACAAAGCTGCTCTTTATTATTTTCTTGCAAAGTCTCCTGAATTAAATCGGTAACAGCCTCTAGCCCTTCATAATATTTAATTTTGCCACGAATTTCTAACTTAGGCATTTTCCCTTTTTCACGCAATTTATAAAACTCACTTTTAAGCTCCGAAGCCTTCTTCTGTAATCTTTGCATCTCGGTAACCTTTTGATCACAAAGTTCAACAATGTCATCTGGTTCAACGGCGTCAAAATGAGCCACATTATTTTTAATAAAACTGGCAATAACCTCTTTTTTTTCAAGCGATTCAAGCGTGGAATAAGCCGTAACACGCTTCATTTCCAAACGCTTAGCCACAACACTCGCAATCGATTCCCCGTGCGTTAAAAGATAAAGATACACCTTGGTTTCATTGTCATTAAGACCCAAATTGCGCAAAAAAGTTTCGATAATCATGAATAAAAATGAAAGAAATAAATAGCCAAATTTTAGCTTACAAAAAAAATGCTCTTTTTACAAATAAATCCCTCTAAATAAAGCAAAGCTGTTGGCATCTTTCTGACAACAGCTCAATGTCACAAAAATACACCACCTCGTTGTCAGACATCCGACGACACATTTTAAAAGACCTTTTTACCGCTTAGGCAAGAGCTTATAGGCAGTTAGCCAAAAAAACGCAATTTGACGCCTCTTTTTAATTATTCCATCGTGAGATCCTTTTAATTTTTAAAACACCGTATGACAGATGATTTTGAAACAAAATTCCAAGAAGAGGATCAACTCACTTTTGTAGAGGATCCAACCGATCTCAATAATTTATTAAAAGTAGATCAGGCTAAAGTTAAAGCCTTTGCCGAAATGATTAATAACCTCTCGGAAGATGAAATTGGCCAAAGACTATTAGTATTAGCCATCGGCACAGGCGGAACCATCGCCTGCACAGAAAAATCTGGCCCTAATGGAAGTATTACCAAAGAACCTTCTCTCGATTTTGAAAGAATGTTTGGCCAAACAGAGCCACTGCTCCAAGAAAAATTCCTCGTGAAAGGCTTGGACGCTTTTCAATTAGACAGTTCCCAAATGCAATTCGTAAACGTTCATGATCTGGCCATTATTATCAGTTATTTACAAAAAAATATTAGCAAAGATTTTGGTGGTTTTCTCGTTATCCATGGAACCGATACTATGGCGGAAGCCAGCGGACACATGACCAACATGCTCGGAGAAAGATTAGTAAAACCATTAGTTTATACCGGTGCCCAAACACCAATAGGCCAAGATCGAAGCGATGGCGGAAAAAACCTACGAGAAGCATTATATACCATCAAAGCCCAGGATGATGAAAACATGGCAGAGATTCTCATTGCCTTTGGCGACGCAGCAATATATTCGTATGGTGCCCAAAAAGTCTCAGAACAATCCAGCAACGCCTTTGATAGTCCTTTACTTGAATTAGCAGCAGAGTTATCGATTCCAGGTAAAATTATTCAACTCCAACAATGGACTCGCCAAAGAAGCAGCCAAGCAACAAAACCCCGAATATATAGGGGGACATCACATTTATACGAACCAACATCTAAAATGTCTGTTGATCCAAGCTTTGTAGATCATTGTATTAGCCATCCATCTGTCCAAGGAGTAGCCATTTCAACCTATGGAGCAGGAACAGCAGATCAAAAAATCATTAAAGCTGCTGCTCAAGCCATGAAAAAGAAAGGTATACCCGGCTTTGCCTGGAATCCGGCAAGTTTAGGTATTCGCAAAAACGAAAGTAATGCGAAATATCCTTCTGAAGAAGAGTTACAAGAATTAGGATTTGAAACTATTTATATGACTCCTGAATTCGCTCGTGGAAAATTCGAAGTAGCCATTAGAAGATTTCCAAATAACCCTCGAGAAATTACCGACTTTATGACCCGCCAGTATGTTGGGGAAATCCCTACTGAAGTAACCAAACGCCGCTCACCGTTATTAAGACATTAAGAGCATAAAGTCCAATGAAGATAAAAACCAAAACGGCTTTTTAAAGGCATAATTCGAGGCAAAAAGTGTGCCCGGGCAGACCAACTTAAAAAATTTCTAAAATCTTTATGAAATTTTGTTAGCCATCCTAAGTAATTTTTTTGTAAACCCCTTGCCATCTGGGTCATCTAAAATTAAGCTGACGGTATGAAAAAGAAGACCTTAGCCATTCTGTTTTTTTCGCTAGCAATTTTTGCCATTATTGCTTGGGGCATCGCGAAAATTCTAAAAAATCATACCGCCATCACAGATGCCACTTTAACAAAAATCGACATACCGCAAGGCATCGAATATACAGAATTACATACGGACAACGAAAATGGCAAAGCCCTTATGCTTGTCAGCATCGACCCGCAGAAATACGACTTCTCTATCTACCAAAATCCTGACCAAAAAAAGGCCAAGAACCTCCAGGAAATAAGCAAAAAAACCGCTGCCACTATTACCGTAAACGGCAGTTTTTTTACCGAAGATTTCAAACCAACTGGGCTACTCATAAGCCAAAGCCACCTCCTCCACCCTCTTTCTAAAGCCGAACTTTTAAACGGCATTTTTGCCATTAGCAATAATAAAACGCCGCAGCTCCTCAGCCAAAAAAATGCAATCGACCCCACTCAATACCTTTTTGCCATTCAATCCGGCCCCATCTTGATTAATCAAAATGGCAAAATTACCATCAGCAAAGATACCGGCAAAATAGCCAGCCGCACCGCCATAGGCATCGATAAAAACCATCACATCGTCATTATCATCCTCAAACAAAGCCTCTTAAATAGCACCAACACCATCTCTCTTTACGAATTTGCCCACCTCCTCAAAGAAGATCCTCAGTTAAAAAACTTAGAACTCCACTCTGTTCTCAATCTTGATGGCGGCCCCTCCACCGGCATCACCATCGGTGAAAACTACTACCCCGAAATGGAAAGAGTCCAAAACGTCATCGTGATAAAATAATTTCAGTCCATATCAGGTTTACGCCAACCCCTTTTTTGCTATAATAACTCGCGCCACCGTCGGAGTATGGCGCAGTTGGCTAGCGCGCACCCATGGGGTGGGTGAGGCCGTGGGTTCAAGTCCCACTACTCCGACCATAGATCGCCCATAGGCGATCCACGCCTGCCCCAAGCAGGTCAAAGATAAAACCATACTAGCCTTCTCCAAACTCCTCAGCCTTAGAAATAATTGTTCCACCTGCTTTTTTAACTCTGTTTCCTTAATATTTTATCCATTTGTTTTCCGTGCGCTAATTCATCAATTAATTTATCAAGATAGCGGATATTTCTCATAAGTTTATCTTCAATATCTTCTATACGATAGCCACAAATAACACCTTTTATCAATGAAACATTCCTATTCATTTGGGGTGCTTGTTCAAAAAAGGTCTCAAAATCATTTTTCTTATCCACTTGTTCCTGCAAACCTTTTTTATCGTATCCCGTTAACCAGAAAATAATTTCATCAACTTCCGCTTTGGTACGTCCCTTTCTTTCAGCTTTTTTAATATACAAAGGATACACGATGGCAAAAGCCATCGTATATATTTTATGTTTTTGCGTTGTATTTTTCATGAATGAGTTATTAAAATTTACAAACCCACCCCTTGTTGAGGAGCTTGAGCACCCTGCGCCGCGCGCCTGGATAAAATAATATCACCATGCCAATAATCGGAAATACAAAGATAAAGCTAAAAACCTTCCAGAGTAAAGCACAGATTTGCAAAATATTACAACTCCCCGTAAAATCTACCCTACCGCCTAATTTCAAAAATGGAACCACCTATGACCAAATTAAACAAATTCAAAGAAAATAAAAACCTCTACATCATCGCGCTCATCGCCATGGTCAACATGATCGGCTATGGCATTATTATTCCTATTCTTTACTCCTACTCCAAAAAATACGGGCTCAGCGATTTTGAAAATGGTTTACTTTTTGCCTTATTTTCCATCTGCCAATTTATTTCAACACCTATTATCGGTCGCTTATCCGATAAATATGGACGCAGACCAATGTTGCTTTTATCCATTACCGGAACGGCTCTATCCTTTTTTATGATGGCCTTTGCTCCCAACGCCTTATTCCTTTTTCTCTCACGAGCACTGGACGGCCTAACCGCCGGCAATATCCCCGTTGCTTTCGCTGTTATTTCCGATACCACCAAACCGGAAAACCGTGCTAAAGCCTTTGGACTCATTGGGTCGGCCTTAAATTTTGGTTTTGTTTTCGGACCCGCCATCGGAGCTTTTTCCATAGGTTTTGGAGCAACCGTTCCTTTTATGATTGCAGGAATTATCACAACCGTTGCCGTTATCTTAACAGCCGTTTATTTACCGGAAACCAACAAGCATATGGGTGAAGTTAAAAAAGCCAAGCTCTTTGATTTTAAGGGCATGTGGCATACCTTATTTGACCCAAATGTAGGCATCCCCTTTTTAATATCTTTTGTTTTCTTCCTCGCCTTTGCCTGTGCCATCATTTACGGATTTCAACCCTATACCATCAACGTACTCCAAGTCACCGAAAGGCAAAATGCCATTCTCTTTACCGTGTTTGGAGCCATTGGTCTGTTTGCCCAAAACGTCGTGGTGCACCGTGTATCAAAAGCTTTTGGCATGAAAAAAGCTTTTACCAGTGCCATGCTATGTATCGCCCTTTCGTTTTGGAGCATGTTCTTCGCCAACTCCCTCCCTCTTTTCGTAGTAGCGATGATCATCCTCGCCTTAGCCAACAGCATTGCGCAAACCCTTATCCCAACCATCCTCTCGCAAGTAACCGATGAAAAATCCCAAGGCTCCATCATGGGACTCAATGCTTCATATCAAAGTATGGGCATGATTTTCGGACCAATTTTAGGCGGATTTGTAGCAACATCTTCCGTTTCCTTACCATTCCTCGTAGGAAGCCTCCTCATCCTCATCTGCTTTTTCTTATCCTTCAAAATTTTCCGCCCGGTCGTTAAAAAAGAGTCGGCGTTTTAATTTTCCCTTATGTCCCTCTTCCTCGTCTTGCTATTAAAAATTGTCCCACTGTATCTTTTAATCGCCATAGGATACATCGCCAATAAAAGACTCCAGGTCACTAAAGAGGGTATCGCGCGAATGCTCATTTACGTTTTCTCCACTGCCGTCGTTTTCTTGGGAACAACTCAAGCCAAAGGCAACAGCGAACTGCTGTTAATCCCGGTCATCTTTTTTGTCATCGCCACTGTTTTTTGTCTGCTAAATTATTGGGTAGCCAAAAAATTCTGGCAAGATGGCACCGAAAAAATTATCGCCTTCGCCGCCGGCACCGGCAACACCGGCTATTTTGGCTTACCCGTCTGCCTTGCCATCGTTGGCGATGCAGCGCTTCCAATTGTTGCCCTCATAAGCATCGGTCAGATTCTATACGAAAACACCGTCGGTTTTTATACCTTGGCTCGAGCATCCCACTCCATGAAAGAAACAATTTATAAACTTCTAAAACTACCGTCATTATATGCCTTCACCGCTGGCTTGTTTCTAAACTTTTTCAACATCACCCCCAGCCCCGATGCCATTAATTTCTTCAACATCCTCAAAGGCGGCTACGTCCCCCTCGGCATGATGATCATCGGTCTAAGCCTCGCGGAAATCAAAATGCACCACATCGACTGGAAATTCTCTAGTCTAGCCCTCTTCAACAAATTCCTCCTCTATCCCGCGCTCTTCTTCCTACTCATTTATTTAGACAAACAACACCTCCACCTCTTCAACGAAACCGTCCACCTCGTGCTCCTCATCGAGTCCCTGGTTCCCCTGGCTTCCAACACCGTCAGCTACGCCACCGAACTCAAAACCCACCCCGAAAAAGTCGCCCTGGCTGTGACGATTAGCACCTTTATTGCGCTTTTCTATATTCCGGCGGTCGCGGCGGTTTTGGTTTAAAGATTGATACGCCAGTGCCCCCGGCATTTTATGCTATAGTATTTTTAAAAGTAAATTCACACAATGAATGGCAGGATTATTTTACATCTTCAGTGCTCCCTTTTCTTTTAGTGAAGATGAATATTTTTTCCGTTATCAAGGAGTAATATTTAAATTAGTAAATGGGGGTAAGGAATATCAACATTACCTTGCTACTGTGGTATCGGAAATTAATCATCCTAATAAAACAGATTCAATAGCTTCAGAGTTCCTGGCCTGTTTAGCTCTAGATGCTGATATGCCTGTTATTTATCATGGGACTTTCGGCAGTGGCTCATACAACGAAGAACTTTTTAGAATGCCTATTAGAAGTATATCTACTGCACGTGAAATACCTCTTCATATTATAAATCATAAACTTCCTAAAAAAATACCGAATTTAACGAGCAAAAACAAAAAAATTGTACTAGCAATATATCAAGAATCCTTGATATCAAGGAGCAATTTACCCCAATACGCTTTTTTAAGTTACTGGAAAATTCTGTCTATTTTAGAAAATAATGATAATCCGAGTAAAAAAATATTACAGCTCATTGGGAAAGAATTTTTTGAAAAAATTGGATATAATACAGATCAAGAAATTTTTCTTTATTTAAAGGTTAAATTAAGAAACAGAATTGGGCATGTATTAGGAGGAGGTAAAAAAGATATATTCATAATGGATCCCGAAGTTTATTTTGAACTACAACAAATCAACCGTGCGTTATGGACCCCTGTGGTTCGTGAAGTTAGAAAATTTCTATCAGATAAACCACCTCTTCAACTATTTAATAATGGAACAAATACTGAGGTTTATATGACAGAAGCAGATTTTTATAAAATTTGAACCAAAACTAAGATTTATATATCTCCTTGAGTTAATCCCCGACCCCCTTTAAAGTTAAAACATCACAAAATTTTTAACTTTTTTTCATGTTTGTCCTTCATCATGTGAAGAAAACTTTTCTTCTCTTGGGCATAACCATGTTTGCCTCTTTCCTGTTAATACCAAGTTCTTTAGCCAAATCTGGGGCCTGTTCCGGCCATCAAGGAGTAAATTGCAGCGCCGGCGCAGACAGTGACGGCAGCGTTATTTGCATGGATGGTTGGGAGGACAGCTCCGTTTCCTATGCCTCTATGGCAATGTGTAGCAGCTACTCCCCAGAACCTTTGCCAGCACCTGCACCAACTCCACCCCCAGCCAGAGAACCAGAAATTTTTATAGAGACTGCGGCCGCTCCAACTCCGGCTCCTGAATACACACCTCCTATCGAAGAAGTAACTTTATCCGTAGAGCCGCAAGAAGAACCAACCATCGTCAAAACTTCCACACCAGTAGAACCAACATCAATAAACACAGCAGCGGTTGAAACCACTGATAAAGCGATCGAAGAAAAGAACGAAAACGTGGAAACCATCCCAACTCCGACTCTCGAAACCACAACCGGGGCATCATCTCAAGAAGACAGTTCCGGCTCCCCTATCCCCGGCGTCATTGTTGTGGGAGGAGTAGCTTGGTGGGCGAAAAAAAGATTCTTTAAAAAGTAGAGTTCCACTATTCAAGCTCCGCCCTACACTCCAAACAATCTTGAACTCTTTGATTAATTTCATCCATGTGCGGATACAAAAGTCCCGGACATTGCGTAGGCGCTAAATCTTGATGGCCAACAACATTAATGCCAGGTTGCGCACCGACTCGCAAGGCAATCCTGGCTACTGTTTGCTTATAGATCTCTAACTGCTGTTCATTCGGTTCTTCCCCTTCAGCCAAAGCCAAAGCAATACCAACCTTTCCCGTATTCTGCCCTTCTACATGTGCACCTATCGATTGTGCCGAAACCCACTGGCCAGTTATATCATTAAGCTCAGGTCGCACCTCTGGATCTGCATCTGGATTCGCAACCTCTGCTCGGCCCTGGTAAACCTTTACACTCCCATCTTCACACACCATAAATTGATAACCAATATCGCCCCAGCCACGTTCAAAAGTATGAAAATTTGTTACCTGTCGGGTATATTCTTGGCAATCACCATTAGCTGAACCAGCAGTATAGTGAACCACCAGAGTATCAACGTAAGGTTGTTCTACAACAGGCCAATCCAACTCATCCACGGGCCAATCAAAACCATATTG
>CAYMDR010000016.1:17766-18899 GCA_964389195.1 uncultured Candidatus Peribacteria bacterium
GAGCATTTAATTCATCCCCTAAATTATAAGACCTTGGAAAGCCAACCGAGCCAGGCCAAGGAATATAAGGTGGATAATTCCCCGTAACAATAGCGTCCATAACCACATTCGAATCAGAGATATCGATGCCATTATTTTGCGTTTGTAGAGGAGCGCCCCAAGTTTCACGACCCACCACATTTAATTCATAACCACATTCTTTGATTAATTTTTCTAATGTACAAGCTTCCATTCCTCCAGCACCCCCATTTCCACCACTGCCTACAGTTTCCACACTACTTGCTCCACCCGTCCCCACGGTTTCGGAACTACTAGCACCACCTGCTCCTGTAGTTGCAGTGCCATTTGGTGTATTTTCCCCGGAGCAAGCCGCAAGAGTTAAGGCCGCCGCCAATCCTAATTGTTGAAAGTTACGCATAGAAAAGCAAAAAGAACTAAGTACCTTGGTATAACACATCAATCCTTAAGCATGCAATCCGTTATTAAAAACCTACCCCACCCCTCAACTACTAAACTGGATCTGGAAACTGTACATACCCATGGCGCAGAGACCCTCTAAAACTGTTCCGGCTTTTTGGGCTGGAAGCTGAATTTCCGTTTCACCGGAAGGAGGCAAATTAGTTTGGTAGCCGATACTTGGAATCACAAGCGCCGAAGAACAATCAAAAGTTCCTTGTGTTTTCACTTTTATCGTCGTTGGCATATCGGCCTGGGCAACGCTAATCCGTGGCTTATATCCACCTTTTGCCTTGATCTCAACCATCTGTTGCCCCTCTACAATACTAACATTCGTATTCGCGCCAACAACTTCATCTTCCACGCTGCCGCCTTGCATCAGCAGAAAAACAACACCGATCAATAGTACGCCAGCAAAAATAAAAGGAAGAATTTTTTTCATGAAAGATCTTTAAAAATTAAAAATTGGTGGGATAAAGCCGATCCCCGCTAAACTATTTATCAGATTAAAAAGTGCAAACATAATAACGATAAGGCCTGCTGTCTTAAAAAAGATACCAGCCTTTGAACTATTTTGAATACTAAAAGAGCTAAAACTGATAAGGGCAAGTGCCGGCAATGTTCCTAAAGCAAAAGCCAGCATTGTAAGTCCACCGGTAAGAAAATTACCGGTCGAA
>CAYMDR010000017.1:0-4273 GCA_964389195.1 uncultured Candidatus Peribacteria bacterium
CTTCTTGATCAAGGTCAAGCTGGTGATAACGTTGGTTTACTTCTAAGAGGTATTGAACGTGAAGAAATTATCCGTGGCCAAGTTATCTGTAAACCAGGTAGCATTAAACCTCATACAAAATTCGAAGGTGAAATCTATGTATTAACAAAAGAAGAAGGTGGTCGTCATACTCCATTCTTTAAAGGATACAAACCTCAGTTCTATATCCGTACAACCGATGTAACTGGTGCAGTAGAAATGCCTGCAGGTGTAGAAATGGTTATGCCTGGTGATAACATCAAAATGGTGATTACTCTATCCGCTCCAATTGCTCTTGATGAAGGTGTACGTTTCGCTATCCGTGAAGGAGGTCGAACTGTAGGAGCTGGAGTTGTAACTAAGATTATTGAGTAACAGGGCGCAGTGAAACGGAGCCCCGCGCGTGCCCCAAGCACGCATAGCAACTAACTGTGAGCGCAGCTCACACCTTATCCCCACATATGTCAGCAAAGCAAAAAATTAGAATCAAGATTCAAGCTTACGATCATAAGATCATTGACGACACAGCAAGACTTATTATTGAAACAGCTGAAAGAACAGGTGCTATAGTAGCAGGGCCAATCCCCCTTCCTACTAAGATCGATAAGTTTACGGTGAATAGGTCGACCTTTGTTCATAAGAATGCCCGAGATCAGTTTGAAATGAGAACACACAAGCGATTAATTGATATCACTGAAAGTACACCTAAGACTGTTGACTCCTTAAGTAATCTAAGTCTACCTGCCGGGGTAGATATTGAGATAAAAATGTTAGCCGGCGTATAAACCCAAGTTATATTTCGGAGATGCGGGTTCCCTCGTTACAAACGGGGACAAAATCTTCACTCCCTGTCCAACCTTGCAAATGCAAGTGAGACAATAACCTCTAGCACCTATGATAGGTATTCTCGGGAAAAAACTAGGCATGACTCGTGTCATTCAAGACGATGGTCGCGTGATCCCAATTACTGTCATCCAGTGTGATCCTAATACGGTAACACAGATTAAGACAGTTGAAAAAGATGGATATCCGGCGGTAGTCCTTGGATTTTCCATGTTAAAACATGCAACCAAGACGAAAAAGTTTCATTACGTAAAAGAGTTTAAAGTTACTGGAGATAGTGCTTATAAAAAAGGAGATGAGATAACCCTAGAGATCCTAAACGAGGGAGAAGAAGTTGTTGTTACTGGGTCATCAAAGGGTAAGGGTTTCCAGGGTGTAGTTCGAAGACATCACATGGCTGGTGGACCTGCTTCCCATGGTTCCCATTTCAAACGCGAACCTGGTTCCGTAGGTGCTCGTGCAAAACCTGGTAAAATCCACCGCGGTAAAAGAATGGCAGGAAGAATGGGTAACGAGACGGTAACTACAAGAACATCTGTGATCTATGTAGATAAAAAGAGTAATATCATTGGTATCAAAGGACCTATTCCAGGCGGAAATCATTCATTTATTACTATTAAAAAACTCAGCTAAACATGCTAAAGGTAGACCTCTACAATCAGACTGGTGAAAAAAAGGGCGAAGTTAATGTTTCAGAACAAATCTTTGGAGTAAAATTTAATAAAGATTTAGTACACCAGGGTTTAGTAAGACAGATGGCGAATGCACGTCTTGGTATGATCGCTCATACGCTCACAAAATCAGAGGTACGTGGTGGTGGACGAAAACCTTTCCGTCAAAAAGGAACAGGTAATGCTCGTCAGGGTTCCATTCGTAATCCACATTATCCAGGTGGTGGTATTGCTTTTGGTCCACGCAATAACCGCAACTACAGTAAGACTATGCCTAAAAAGCAACGTCGCCTCGCACTATTCTCAGCACTATCATCCAAATTAACAGAGGGAAAAATCTTAGCACTGGATGCTTACGATGTGAAAGAGGTAAAGACAAAGAATTTTATGCTCATGCTTCAAAAATTACCAATTAAAAAAGATGTATTGATCGTGTTACCTGGAAAAAGCAGTGTAATTCAGAAGTCAGGAAGAAATCTTCCTTTTGTAAAAACCATCCTCGTGAACTATTTAAATATTGCCGATCTACAAAAATATGAAAATGTCTTATTCTTAGAAGCATCATTAGCGAAATTAGAAGAAATATATTTACCAACAGCTGAAGTAAAGGTTCCACGCGAAGTTAAAAAAAGCGCAGTACCTACAAAACCTCGCAAAGCAACAACTAAAAAGTCCTAAATACTCCTATGAAAACAACAGATGTTATTATCAGACCGGTAGTTACCGAAAAAGCCACAAGGCTTGAACTGGCTATGACCTATTTATTTTATGTAAATACGGCAGCCACAAAAGTTGATGTAAAAAATGCCATTAAATCTTTATATGGTCATGAAGTAGCAAGTGTAAAAATGCTCCGCACTCCAGTAAAAACTCGTATGATGAAGAGATCGCTGGTGAATAAAAAGCCTATGATGAAAAAAGCTATGATCACTTTAAAGGGAAAAAAGAAGTTAGACATAACTAAGCTTGCAAAAGAAGCTAAAAAATAACCAAAATTACTAATTCTTAATTGTTAATTTTACTAGACCGTGCCAATTAAAGTTTACAAACCGACAACAGCAGGTAGGAGAAACATGAGTACTCTAACCTTTGAAGAGCTAACCAAAAACAAGCGTCCTGAAAAATCGCTTACTGTAGGTGGAAGAAGACATGCTGGAAGAAATAATCAAGGAAAATTAACAATCCGTCATCAAGGTGGCGGCCACAAGCAGCTCTATCGTATTGTTGATTTCAAGCAAAGAGACAAAATCGGTATTGAAGGAAAAGTTAAAGCAATCGAATATGACCCAAACCGCACAGCTTTCATTATGTTAGTAAGTTATGCCGATGGTGAAAAACGCTACCACATCTGCCCAGAAGGCATGAAGGCTGGAAGCACAATTGTTACACAAGAGCGCGCTGAAATTAAGATGGGTAACCGCATGACTTTAAAAAACATCCCAGCCGGTTATGAGGTGCATAACGTTGAACTTAACAAGGGACGCGGTGGTCAAATCGTTCGATCCGCAGGTTCAAAAGCCTATGTAGTAGCAGTTGAAGGAGATTTTGCTCAAGTGCAACTACCATCAGGTGAAGTGCGTCTCGTAGATAAAAACTGTTTTGCCTCTATTGGCACAGTAAGTAATATTGATCATAGTCACGTAAAAATTGGTAAAGCAGGAAGAGCTCGATGGATGGGACAACGTCCTGAAGTAAGAGGTAAAGCCATGAATCCGAATGATCATCCACACGGTGGAGGTGAAGGTAATCAACCAATTGGTTTACCTCAGCCAAGAACTCCTTGGGGTGTACCAACACTTGGACTTAAGACACGCAAACGTAAATACAGTGATCGCATGATCGTAAAGGATCGACGTCTTAAAAAGAAATAATTATTAATTAATATCACATGGCAAGAAGTGCAAAAAAAGGACCTTACATTGACCCAAAAGTATTAAAGAAGATACAAGCTTTAGATAGCTCTGGTCAGAAAAAAATTATCAAGACCTGGTCTCGCGATTGTATTATCTCTCCAGAATTTGTAGGCCACACCTTCGCTGTACATAATGGAAAACAACACTTACCAGTGTTTGTTACAGAAAATATGGTGGGACATTGCCTAGGTGAGTTCTCCCCTACTCGTAAGTTTAAGGGACATGGAGGTAAGCTTGCGAAGGAGGCAACTGCAGCAGCAACCGCGCCAAAACCAGCAGCTCCTGTGCCAGCTAAGAAATAACTTAACAATTAAATAATTTACAGTAAAAAACTTATCATGAAAGCAATAGCCCGATCATTACGCATCACACCAAAAAAGCTCAATCTTATGGCTGCAATGGTTCGCAACAAAAGAGCAACAGAGGCTTTGGATATCTTAAGATTTACACCTAAGAAATCAGCAAAAATACTCTATAAAGTAGTAAAAAGTGCTATTGCTAACGCTGAAAATAATTTCAAACAAGACAAAGAAAAGCTCTTTATTAACGAAGCAGTCGTTAGTAAGGCTGCTACGTTAAAAAGAAGTGTACCTATATCACGTGGCCGTATGCATCCCATTTTAAAGAGATGCTCACACCTTACTCTAACTATTGGCGTCCTCGATGAATCTCAACAGAAAACTGGCAAGAAGAATGCAAAAAAGATAGAAAAGAAAGCAGAAGTAAAAAGTGTGAAAGCACCAAAAGAGAAAAAATCTAACAAGTAAAAGCTCAATAATTTTTATTATTTATGGGACAAAAAGTTAATCCACACATCTTCCGTATCGG
>CAYMDR010000017.1:4283-15335 GCA_964389195.1 uncultured Candidatus Peribacteria bacterium
GGATAGCAAATGGTTTGCTACAAGAAAGAATTACAGCAAGCTTTTACTCCAAGATCTACAGGTTGAGAAAATTATCCGCAAAAAACTTGCAGATGCTTCGGTATCACGCATTGAAATACAACGCACCGCCAACCGTGTAATTGTTCAAATCCACAGTGCTAAACCTGGTCTTATCATTGGAAGACAGGGAGCTGGAATTGAAGCTTTAAAAGAAGAATTAGAAAAAAAGTTCCATGAAGAGTTTAACTTAAGTATCAAAGAGATTAGCAAACCAACATTGGATGCCCGCCTTCTAGCGGAGTCCATAGCTGGCCAAATCGAAAAACGTGTATCTTACCGAAGAGCTGCTAAAGTAGCTGTAGAAAAAGCAATTGAAACTGGAGCCTTAGGGGCAAAGGTATTTGCCGCTGGCCGTTTAAATGGAGTTGAAATTGCTCGATCAGAGTTCTTCTCTAAAGGAAAAATCCCTCTTCATACCCTACGTGCTGATATCGACTATGCGCAAGTACATGCTAAAACAGCTTTTGGAATCATCGGCGTAAAAGTTTGGATCTATCGCGGTGATATCTTTAAGAAGAAAAATGAAGTTATCGTAACAAAACAATAATCATCTTGATTTAAAAAAACCTCCCAGTATAATCTCTAAGCTTTCTCACAGAAGAATATGAACGGACCAAGAAAAACTAAATATCGAAAATCCCAACGTTTACGTGGAAGCAACTATGGAGTTGCCACCTCTGGTACACGTGTCGCCTTTGGAGCCTTCGCCCTAAAAACATTGCAAGGGGGAGAAATAAGCGCTCGTCAAATTGAAGCAGCAAGACGTGCTATGACTCGTTACATCAAACGTGGAGGAAAAATATGGGTTCGTATCTTCCCTCACAAACCTGTAACACAGAAGGCCGCAGAAGTACCGATGGGTAGTGGAAAAGGATCAGTTGAAAAGTATGTAGCAGATATTAAGGCCGGAACAGTTCTCTTTGAGATGGACGGTGTTGAACTATCTCTCGCCAAGGAAGCTATGCGCCTTGCTTCACAGAAATTACCACTCAAATGCAAATTTATTGATACTCATTACGTTGTATAAACCATGCTTACTCTCCAGGAAATTCGCCAATTAAATAGCAAAGATCTCACGGCTGAAATCGAGAAAATCGTAAGAGAGCTGATGAAGTTAAAAATGGATCTCCTCATCGGTGCGTCAAAGGAGATTGGTCGCGTCAAAGTTTTAAGAAAATATATAGCTCAACTTAAAACCATCAACGTTGAAAATAATCACAAGGAATTATCCGCAAAAAAACAATCTTAATAACCTCAATATGAGAAGTAAAAAAGGAACAGTTACCAGCAATAAGATGGATAAGACGATTGTAGTAACCGTACATAGCTACAAGACTCACTCCAAGTATAAGAAAAGATACCGGGTTTCTAAAAAATTCTACGCCCATACTCCTGAAAATAACTTCAAAATAGGAGATGAAGTCACTATCTATGAAACAATCCCATTATCTAAACTTAAAAGATGGACGGTAGAAAAACCTGAAGTAACACCACCATCAAATAAATAAACCTTTGTATGATACAGTTAAGAACCATGTTAAATATAGCGGATAATAGTGGAGCTAAGCTCGCTCAATGTATTAAAGTAATTGGGGGCAGTAGAAAAAGGTATGCTCGGCTTGGAGACATCGTAATCGTCACTATTAAACAGGCTGCACCTCGCGGAACAGTAAAAGCTCATGCCGTAGAAAGAGGTGTAGTGGTTCGCTGCCGCAAGGAAACTGGACGCAAAGATGGATCATATATTCGTTTTGATGAAAACGCGATCGTAATTATCGGCAAAGATGATCAACCAAAAGGAACTCGTGTCTTTGGACCAATAGCTCGTGAACTCCGTGAAAAAGGTTTTCAAAAAATTATCAGTTTAGCCCCAGAAGTACTTTAATATACCAACTCTCACATCAATATGAAACTCAAGTTAAATGACAAAGTGCTAGTAGTAACAGGAAAAGACAAAGGTAAAGTTGGCCGTGTTACCCGCGTACTGGTTAAATACAATCAAATTGTTGTTGAAAACGTAAACTTTAGAACAAAGTTTATCAAGAAGACTGCGCAGCGCGCCGGTGAGAAAATACGTTTTGAGGCTCCTCTCAATGCTTCCAACGTAATGATCTTAGATCCTGTACAAAATAAACCTACCCGTGTTGGCTATAAAGTGTTAGCAAATGGTAAAAAAGAGCGTATTGCAAAACTTTCAGGCAGTTCCCTTGATAACGTCAAGGATACAGCTGAAAAGAAAGCTCCTAAAGAAGAGAAAGCAAAGAAAGAAGCTACAGCTACCAAAGATAAAAAACCTAAGAAGCAAACAATAAAAGTATAATTATTAGTAATTTATAAGATGGCAACTCAACCTTTAAAACTCAAAGAACATTTCTTTAAAAACTTAGCACCAGCGCTGAAAAAGGAGTTAGGCGTTAAAAATGTTTGGGCTGTACCACGACTTACCAAGGTAAAACTCAACGTAGGTCTTGGTTCATTCATTGCTGCTAAAAAAGATTATTCCGAAGTAGTGGACAATTTAGCCGCTATTACGGGTCAAAAACCTGTAGTAACTAAGGCTCGTATGGCTATATCCAACTTTAAAATCAAGCAGGCTCAACCCGTTGGTGTAACGGTAACCCTTCGTGGTAAAAAAATGTATGATTTTGTAAGCAAACTGGTAAACATAACTTTTCCACGTGTACGCGATTTCCGAGGAATTTCTCCTAAGGGTTTCGATGGTCATGGTAACTACACGGTAGGAATCGTTGAAAATACTGTTTTTCCTGAAATTAACCCTGACAATATTGATAAGATTTATGGACTAGAAGTAACTATTGTAACAACAGCAAAAGATGATGCCAGTGGAAAGAAATTACTTGAAGCTTTTGGCTTCCCTTTCCAGAAGATAAAAGAGAAAAAAGCAAAGGAAATATAACAATCGATGGCTCGCAAAGCTCTAAAAATTAAGACAGACCGACGCAAAAAGGATTTATTACAAGCTTTAAGTGAAGGTAAAAAGCCTAAATTTCCTACCCGTGTTTACAACCGTTGTAAGCTCTGTGGTCGTCAGGGAGGCTTCATGAGAAGATTTGAAATGTGCCGTATTTGCTTCCGTGAACTCGCCTGCTCTGGAAAAGTTATGGGCTTAAAAAAATCGTCCTGGTAGGGCTCAGCCCCGCGCGTGCACCAAGCACGCATAGCAAAAAAAGTTTCGCGAAGCGAAACACCTTATCCTAACAATATACAAGCAACCTATCTTCTCTAACATTATGACAACAGATCCAATAGCAGATTTACTTACTAGACTTCGCAACGCCGCTAACGCTCGTAAAGAAAATGTCGTTGTACCTCATTCTAAAATGAAAGAAGCTATCTTAAAAGTTTTAAAGGATCGTGGTTTTATAAGCGAATATACTGTATCCAAGAACGATAAATTTGAAGAGATCGAAGTAACACTCCACCAAGGCCGAACTGATGTATCTCTAAGGAAAATTAGTAAACCTGGTCAAAGAATTTATGTAAAAAGTGCTAATCTTAAAAAAGTACACGGGGGTCTAGGAGTAGCCATCCTTTCAACACCAAAGGGTATCATGAGTGGAGAGGAAGCTAAAAAAATGAAATTAGGCGGTGAACTCATTTGCGAAATATTTTAATTAATCTCACATGTCACGAATAGGAAAAAATCCGATTACCATCCCCTCTGGCGTTACTGTAGAAAAACGCGAGCAAAATGTCCTTCATGTTAAAGGCCCTAAGGGCGAACTATCTTTAGCTGTGCATCCTAAAATTATTGTAGAAATTGCTGATGGCGTTCTTACCTGCAAAAGATCTTCTGATAGTAAAACTGATAAAAGCCTTCATGGTTTAAGTCGGACTTTAATTATGAATATGGTTGAAGGTGTAAACAAGGGTTTTGAAAAGAAATTAGAAATACAAGGAGTGGGTTATCGTGCGGCCGTTCAAGGAACTAAAGTTAATTTAACGCTCGGCTACTCTCATCCTATTGAATATCAACTACCAAAAGGTATCACTTTAACTATTGACCCTGACAAAAAGAACATTATGATTATTGCCGGTACCGACAAACAGATGGTGGGAGAGGTGGCCGCACAAATTAGATCATACCGTAAACCTGAGCCATATAAGGGTAAAGGTATTCGTTATCTGGGTGAACATATTACTCGAAAGGCCGGTAAAGCCGCAACTAAAGAGAAATAAGCGTACTCATCTCATTAACATTATATGACAACTCTGAAAAAAAATGTAAATCGTAAAAGAAGACATCTCCGCATTCGTGCCAAAATAAGTGGCACAGCGGAACGTCCACGACTTGTTGTTTTTAAAAGCTTAAACAACCATTACGTACAAATGATTGATGATCAAAAAGGTGTAACTCTCCTAAGTGCTTCCGACTTAAAAATGGAAGGAAAGGATAACAAGTCAGCACGCGCTAAAAAAGTGGGCTTAGAAATAGCAAAGCTCGCGAAGGAGAAAAATATCACCATGTGTGTATTTGATCGCAATGGTCACAGATATCACGGTCGTATAAAGGCATTAGCGGATGGCGCTCGTGAAGGTGGCTTACAATTCTAAAAAACATTATTTACTTACTTTCGTTCCACGACAATGCAGTACAAAAAAGGAAAAGCACCAATCAGGGAAGCAAAAGAGTTTGAAGAAGAGGTTATACAGATCGACCGTGTAACCCGTGTAGTTAAAGGAGGCCGCAGATTACGTTTTAGAGCAACGGTAGTTATTGGTAATCATAAAGGCAAAGTGGGAGTAGGCATCGGTAAATCAACCGAAGTGCAAGGCGCTATTCAAAAAGCTATATCACAAGCTAAAAAAAGCTTAATTATAGTTCCAATGGTTGGTCAAACCATTCCTCACCGTGTAGAAGTTAAATTCAAGAGTGCCAAGCTACTCCTTATGCCAGCTTGCCCAGGTACCGGTATTATTGCTGGTGGTCCTCTCCGTAAAGTTATAGAATTAGCCGGAGTTCAAGATATTCTTAGTAAATCATTGGGCTCAAAAAACCGTCTTTCTAATAGTCAGGCGGCTATCATGGCTCTCGCTAAATTAAAAAATATCCCTTGGCTTAAAAAAGCCCCAGCTGTAGAAGTAAAAGCTCCGGTTGCTCCAGCAAAAGCTCACGAAAGTAAAGCTCCAACTGTCGCAGCAAAGGCTCCTCAAAAACCAGTACAAGTTAAACAATCTTAATAACTCGTTGTCACAATGTCATTACTTTTAAATCTCAAAAGCAACAAAGGAGCCCACAAGCGCCGCAAAACCGTAGGAAGAGGAAATGGTTCTGGACACGGAAGTTATTCTTGCCGTGGAGGTAAAGGACAAACTGCTCGTACAGGAAGCCAAGCAAACCCTGGTTTTGAAGGTGGTCAAACTCCTCTCTACCGCAAGATGCCGAAATTAAAAGGTTTTAATAACGTGAACCACATTAAATACCAAGTAGTAAACGTTGAAAGCCTTAACATTTTTGAGGAAAACAGTGAAATCGATGTAATAGCTCTCTACGAAAAAAAACTTGTTAATAGTAAAAGCAAACCGGTAAAAGTACTTGGTGATGGTGAAGTTACTAAAAAGCTCACCCTCAAAGTAGATAAAATCTCTGAAAGTGCCAAAGCTAAAATCGAAAAAGCAAAAGGTAAAGTTACGGAAATGATAAAGAATGCCGCTGTAGCGGAAGAAGAAGCTAAAAAATAACTAAAACATGAACTATCTAAAGCAAATTTGGAGTTCAAAGGATCTTCGTAATAAGATTCTTTTTACTTTATCTATCATCGTAATTTCCCGTTTTCTAGCTCACATCTCTATTCCTGGAGCTAACCTTGAGGCCTTAAAACTTTTATTTTCGCAAAATCAACTCCTTGGTATGTTTAGCTTGCTCACAGGGGGAAGTGCCGAAAATTTCTCTATTATGTTAATGGGGCTTTCACCTTATATCAATGCTTCCATTATCATCCAACTTTTAACCGTTATTGTACCTCGTTTAGAAAACATCTCAAAAGAGGGAGAACAAGGTCGTCGTACTCTTAATCAATATACCCGTCTCCTCACTATACCAATCGCTTTCATACAATCTTATGGCATGATCGCACTATTAAACTCACAATCAGGAGTACCAATCATCGACAATTTCACAAATCCAAATGTTATACTGCCAATAATGTTAACCATAACAACTGGCTCTATTCTTTTGATGTGGTTAGGAGAACTTATGACTGAAAAAGGCCTCGGGAATGGTGTTTCTATTCTAATTTTTGCCGGTATCATTTCTAATATCCCAACCGTTATTGGCCAATCACTAGCTTTAGCACAGGAATCCAATGATCGCTTAATCCCTTTAGTCATCATGATTCTTGTAACGATTGCCCTTACTATTTTAGTTATTTTAATAACAGAAGCAGAACGTCGTATCCCTATCATTTATGCTGGGCAGGGTTCACGTGGACGTAGTGCTCAATCAAGCTTACCAGTGCGTATCAATCAAGCAGGTATGGTGCCAATTATCTTTGCCGTATCAGTTGTTAGCTTCCCTACCCTTATGGCAACCTTTTTTCAAAACTCAACCAACGAAATACTTAGAAATATCTCAAGCTTTTTAAATACAAACTTCCACCAAAACAGCTTGCCCTATGTTATATTCTACTTTTTGTTGATCATAGCTTTTACCTTCTTTTACGTATCCATTACTTTCGATCCAGAACAGGTCGCTGAAAATATCCAAAAGAGAGGTGGTTATGTTCCTGGCATTCGTCCAGGTAAAGAAACGGCTGAATATTTTGGCAAAATTTCAAATCGCTTAAATCTTTTTGGAGGTCTCTTTATTGCTTTCATTGCAATATTGCCGATTCTAATGCAACTTATTTCTACTAATTTAGCTCTCGGTTCAATTCCACAACTTATTAGTGGAGCAGGACTTATTATTATTGCCGGCGTTGTGCTCGAACTTCTTCGTCAAATTAATGCACAACTTGTTATGCATGATTACAACAAGCTCTACTAATTATGGATATTGTTTTATTTGGCATACAGGGATCCGGGAAAGGCACTCTAGGCAAATTGATCTCCGAACAATACGGATTCAAGATTTTTGAAACCGGTTCAGCTTTACGTAACCTATCACAGCAAAATTCACCTTTAGCTCAAAAGGTAAAAAGTATTATTGAAGCAGGACATCTTGTCCCAAATGAAGTCGTCATGGATATTATTGAAGATTTTATGCAAAAGCTACCACCAAATACCAAAGTACTCTTTGACGGTATCCCTCGCAAAATAAGCCAAGCAGAAAGTTTTGATACACTCATGCAGAACCTAGGCAGAAACTTTACCGGTATCCTTATAGATGTACCCGAAGCAGCAGCAATTAAAAGGCTTAGCACTCGCCGCATCTGTGAAAACTGTAAAACCGTTTATCCAAGTTCTTACTCTCAAGCAGATTGCGAAAAATGCGGAGGCCAACTCATCACACGTTCCGACGATAATCCCGAAAGCATCAAAACTCGCCTCACAGCCTTCTTTGAAGAAACCATTCCTGTCATCGAACGCTACCAACAAAAACAAAAAATGCTCACCATGAACGGCAATGTCGACATCGATGAAGCAAAAGATTCTATCTTCAAACTTATAGAAAATTTAAAAAAATAATTCTATTGGTTGAGGTGGGGGTGACATGGGCTGAACCCAATCGGGGTAGGGACCCCGTTCTTGGGTGAAGAGCATGTCACCCCCACCTCAACGCCAAAATAATCTTTGTTAATTTTTATGAAAATCTGGAAAGAAGGTAAAATGCGCATCGGCATAAAGGACAAAACCGAAATGCAATACATGAAAGAAAGTGGACGCATTTTAGGTCTTATTTTGCATGAGCTCGAAAAAATGGTAGTTCCAGGAATGACCAGCCTAGAAATCGATGCCAAAGCTGAAGCAATGATGAAACAATATAAAGTGCTCCCCTCCTTTAAAGGTTATAACGGTTTCCCTAATGATCTATGTGCCTGCGTTAACGATGAAGGAGTCCATGGCATTCCCAATAACTACAGTTTTAAAGACGGCGGTATCGTTACTTTGGATTGCGGTGTAGTATATAAAAATTTCCATTCCGATTCCGCCATTACTAAAGGTGTTGGATCTATACCTTCTGATGTCCAGAAATTTATAAATACCGCAGAAAAAGCTCTCAGCAAAGCAGTTGAAACAGCAAAACCAGGAGTTCGCATACGTGCCATAAGCGGTGTCATTCAGGATATCGTAGAAAAAAATGGTTATAGTGTCATCCGTGATCTTATCGGCCATGGTATTGGACTACGTTTACATGAAGATCCACCCGTTCCCAATTTTCGCGATGAAGATTACGGCCCTATCTTACAACCAGGAATGACTATCGCCATCGAACCCATTATCACCATGGGCAACCATAAAATAAAACTTCTAAAAGATGGTTGGACTTATGTAACCCAAGACCATTCCTTAGCCGTCCAAGTTGAACACACCATTGCCATCACCGAAAAGGGATCAGAAGTTTTAACAAAAAGGCCGGCTTAAAATCAAAAAAAGCTCTTTTAAAAGCCGCAAAAAAGCCCTGCAATTGAATGTAAAAAAAACGTTGCAAACGGTTTTAATGTCATGTACAATCCTTTCGCTATTTTGTAATTTTTATCGATAAATAGGCCAAAAAACTTAAGAAAAACTACTTATGGGAAAAGAGGTTATTGAAGTCATGGGAATCGTTATGGAAGCCCTACCTAATACCACTTTCCGTGTGAAGCTTATTGATGAAAATGCTCCTAAGGAGGCAATCCTCGCTCATATTTCAGGGAAGATGAGGATCAACCGTATTAAAATCCTTCCGGGTGATAAAGTTACAGTAGAGTTAACTCCATACGACCTAACAAAGGGAAGAATTATTTTCCGCCACAAGGACGGAGCCCCTTCCTACCGTGAAAGCAAGGTGGAATCTAAAGTAGAAACCAAGGATGAAGTTAAACCAGAAGAAACACCATTAATAGAACCTGAAACCCCAACTATATGAAAGTAAGATCATCAGTAAAAAAATTCTGTGAAAAATGCAAAATTATTCGCCGCAGTGGTGTAGTGCGTGTAATCTGCGAAACCAAAAAGCACAAGCAAAGACAAGGTTAATTTTAGTAATTATTTAAATATTTATGGCACGTATCGCTAGTGTAAATCTACCGAAAGAGAAAAGAGTTGAAGTTGGATTAACCGCAATTTATGGCATTGGTAGAAGTTTAAGTAGAAAAATATTGGAAGAGGTTAATATTGATTTTGATATTAAGGTAGGAGACCTGACCGAAGAACAACTTGGACGTTTACGTGAAAAAATCGAACGAATGCCGGCTGAGGGTGACCTTCGTCGTCGCATCCAAATGGATATTAAACGACTTCAAGAAATTGGTTCTTACCGTGGCTTTCGTCATCGCCGCGGTTTGCCTGTACGTGGCCAAAAAACTCGTAAGAACGCTCGTACAAGAAAAGGTAAGAAGAAGACAGTAGCTAATAAGAAAATTGCAACTAAATAACACGCACACAGTGCGCACACCTGTTCTAAGCAGGTATAGCAACTAACCGTCGCAAAGCGACACCAATAACTATGCCAGAAGAAAAAAAGACATCTAAAGCTGCCGCTGAAGAAACCACTAAGAAAACTGAAAAAGCTGGGGATAAAACAGCCGATAATAGTGTTGAAAAAGTTAGCGATAAACCAGTCGCAAAGGGTAAAAAGAAGGCCAAGAAAAGAATTGTCACTGAGGGAAAAGTTTACATTCAGGCTTCATTTAATAATACAATTACAACCGTGACTGACGATAAAGGCCAGGTACTTTCCTGGAGTAGCGCGGGTTCTAACGGCTTTAAAGGGCCTAAAAAGGCAACCCCTTATGCCGCGCAAGTAACCTCTGAAAATGCTATTACTAAAGCAAAAGTATACGGACTAGAAAAAGTGCATGTATTTATAAAAGGAGCTGGAAATGGTCGTGAACAGGCTATTCGTGGTCTAGTAGCAGGAGGTGTAAATATCGAAACAATTACCGATCTTACTCCCCTTCCTCATAATGGCTGCCGCCCACGAAAATCTCGAAGAGTATAAAGCACCTATTAATTATCAATTATTAATTATAAATTAAGGAATTATGTCTCGATACACTGGTCCAAAATCACGTTTATGTCGCCGCGAAGGAGTATGTCTCTGTGGGAGAGAGAAGTGTGCTATTAAAAAGAAGAGCTATCTTCCTGGTCAACATGGTCAAAAGGGAAGTATATCCAAACCTTCTGAATACTCTCGTCAGTTACGTGAAAAGCAAAAACTTAAAAGACTTTACAGTGTTACCGAACGTCAAATGGCAAAATACTTTGACATCGCTTCTTCTAAAAAAGAGATTACTGGTAACGCTTTATTGAAACTTCTAGAAAGCCGTCTCGATAACGTTGTTTATAGATCTGGCCTTGCTAAAACTCGCGCACAAGCTCGACAAATGGTAAACCACGGCCTTTTTAAAGTGAACAATAAAAAAGTAAGTATTCCTTCCTTCCAGGTGAAAGTTGGAGATAAGTTTGAAGCCATTGAGAGAGTTAAGAAATCAGCACTTTTTGGCCACTTAGAAAAGGAAAAATACGCACCAGCAAAATGGATTAAGGCTGACTACGCTAATAAAAACGGCGAGGTAGCAAGAAACTTGGAAGCTGAAGATCTCGACCGCTTTATTCAGATGAGTTTAGTGGTAGAGTATTACTCTAAATAAAACACATATTTTTAAAATCTATTCTTTTTTTAATTAATAACCCCACTTAGAATGCATCAGATCCAAGCTGAAATTGGCATCCCAAAGATCAAGACTGAGCGCATCAGTAATAACCATGTGGTATTTATTGTCAGCCCATTACCTCCAGGATATGGTACAACTGTCGGTAATAGTTTTCGTAGAATTCTCCTTTCGTCTTTACCCGGAGCAAGCGTAACCGGCCTAAAAATTGAAG
>CAYMDR010000017.1:15345-16985 GCA_964389195.1 uncultured Candidatus Peribacteria bacterium
CTTCTACTCTCACTCTTAACACTAGCAAAGAAGGTATTGTATCTGCCAAAGATATTAAATGCCCAAGCGATGTTGAGGTTTTAAATCCAGATCTTTATATTACAACTTTAGAAAAAGGCGCAAAGCTTAACATGGAGCTACGTGTAGAAAAAGGTGTAGGTTATTTACCTGCCCATCAACGTCAAAGAGATAATACCGATCCTAATATGATCATTATAGATGGTGTCTTCTCTCCAGTTAAAAAAGTACGCTATGAAATCGAATCGACTCGTGTAGGCCAAATGACAAATTTGGATAAATTGACACTTGAAATTATGACCAATGGATCCATCTCCCCTGAGGATGCTATTAAATTCGCTTCCAATATTCTTCAATCTTATTTCAACCTCTTCAACCAAGAAAACGCTATCGTTGAAGCGGCTTTTATGAGCGACTTCAAGAAAATTGCTGAAAAACAACAAGCTGAAGAAAACAGTAAGCCAGCTCAAGAGGCTTATACTCCTATTGAAATCCTGGGCTTTTCCCCTCGAACTCTCAATGCTCTTATCAATGGTGGCATTGGATCCGTTGAGCAACTTTCAAAATGTACCGAAAGTAAATTGACTAATCTCCGTGGTTTTGGTAAAAAGGCACTCACAGAGGTAGAAACTGCACTCGCAACTAAAAATTTGACCCTATCAAAAGAATAATTTATGAGACATCAAGTAAACAAGCTTAAACTCGGCCTTCCAAGAGGACAACGCAGATTAATGATCGGCAATCTAGCAACATCCTTAATTATGCACGAGAAAATCCAGACAACTCCAGCAAAGGCGAAAGCTCTTCAACCTTACATGGATAGACTAGTAAACGATGGTAAAGATACAGACAAGAAAGCTGCTATTCGTTCAGTAACAAGTTTATTACATAGCGAAGTAAGCAGTCGTAAATTGATTGAAGACATTTGCAAAAGATATACCGACAAAAACACCGGTTATACCCGCATCACTAAAATAGGTTTCCGTCCGGGTGATAACTCCCCTGTCGTTCAAATCGAATTTGTATAACCACGCATGAAGCGCAGCGCAATGCGCGCGCCTGCCCCAAGCAGGCATAGCAACAACCGTCGCCGCAGCGACACCTTACTAAAAAGCATCTATAAACTCATTATGAAAACGTACGCACCTAAACAAGAAGACATTAAACATGAATGGTATCTCCTAGATGCCAAAGACAAGACCTTAGGAAAAATTGCTACTAAAATAGCTGATGTTCTACGTGGTAAACATAAACCAACATTTTCCCCTCATTTGGATTGTGGCGATTTCGTCATCATCGTAAATGCTAAAGAGGTGAAAATGACAGGTCAAAAGAAATTACAAAAGAAATACTATACCCATTCACGCTTTCCTAATGGTTTAAAGGTAACTACCGCTCAAGAACTTTTAGATCGAAAACCTGAAAATGTTATTCGTAATGCTGTAGCAGGAATGATCCCTCACAATAAATTAAAGAAAGACATTCTCAAAAAACTTAAAATATATGGAGGAAGTGAGCATCAACATGAGGCTCAACAACCTAAACCCCTTGAACTCTAATTTTTAAAACCCTATGCCAGTAAAGAAAACCTCCTCGACAGAAACACTACCTCTCGACTCGTC
>CAYMDR010000017.1:16995-17707 GCA_964389195.1 uncultured Candidatus Peribacteria bacterium
CGGAGGTAAGAAATATAAATGTTAAAACTATGGCAGTAAAGAAAACAACAACCACGAACGAAGCGAACGAAGTGAATGACACTACGCCAGCTAAAAAAGCTGCTATGCAGGAGTATTATTATGCATCAGGTAAAAGAAAAACAGCAGTCGCTCGCGTACGCATGTATCCAAAAGGCAAAGGGGTAATTACCGTTAACGGAAAACCTTTTAATGACTATTTTAAACTTCTTACCAGTGTAGGAGTTGTTACTTCTCCACTTAAAGTTACAGGACTCAATAAAGAGTTTGATATCTCCGTAAAAGTATTAGGAGGAGGTACAAGCGCACAAGCTGAAGCCATCCGTCATGGCATCGCCCGTGGCCTCTTAATTTTTGATGACACACTTCGTACAACTCTTAAAAAAGCTGGATTCCTAACTCGTGATGCACGTATCAAAGAACGCAAGAAACCTGGTCTCAAACGTGCTCGCCGCGCTCCACAATTCAGCAAGCGTTAAACCCGCCATGCGCTTTGACCTGCTCACCATTTTTCCCGAAATCTTTAGTTCTTACCTGAACGAAAGCATTATTAAACGTGCGATCCAGGATAAAAAACTGGAGGTTTTTGTGCATGATATACGGACTTTTAGTAAGGATAAACATCATAAGGTTGACGCTACGCCTTACGGCGGCGGCCCTGGCATGGTGATGACACCTCAACCCCTGTATGACT
>CAYMDR010000018.1:0-14460 GCA_964389195.1 uncultured Candidatus Peribacteria bacterium
CATACCTTTGTTTGCTGATAGGTAAACCTGAGGCATCAAAAACAATCGTAATCGGAGCCGTGAGACCTAAAGTTTGCGCAGGTTCAGTGTAGATAGCGTTTACTTGAGTTTTAGGAATAGTAACTCGTTTGGAACTTAAGAAAACGTAAATACCGATCCAAATAAAGACTGAGAAGAAAAGTAAAAAACCGGAAACTCCCGCCATAGTAACGCCTCTTCTTTTGGCCTCCTTGTCATCTTTTCTAGCCATGCCAAGCCTAAAGAGCCCGATAACGGCTAACAAGAAAAGAAGTACTGCTATTGAACCAAAAACGACATTAACAATAATAATAAGAGTGTTAATGAAAGAGCCGGTATCAATGCCAAGTGATCGAGCGAGTGGGTTTTCACCTGATGATGTGGTTTGCGCAACAAAGACTAAAACAAATAAGATAAAAAAGACCAAGAGAACCCCCGAACAACCAATACAGCCAAAGATAAGTTTTTTAGGATTGGGTGCTTGGCGTGTTGGAGCTTGGTTTATTTTCTGTTGGCCGGGACGAACAGATCCCATAGTTTGAGGGTTTGGACGAGGTTGAACCTGAACTGGGGCAGTTTGTTGTTGTTGTTGTACGGGAGGACGAATAGTTGGCGCAGGAGCAACTTGCTGCACTACTTGGGGTGCAGGCGCTGCCACGGGTGCTGGAGTTGCCGCCGTAGCTGCTGGCTGTACCATTTGTGGTGTGGGAGCTAGGGCAGCTTGAACTGGCGCTACTGGTTGCTGCACTGCAGGTTGAACCGGCTGTGTAGGGGTGGTTGATAATGGATTTGGGGTATCATTCGTCATTTGTTTTTTGTTTATTTTTTAAGTTTTGAAAACCAAGAAAGGTTAGCGTTAGTATAACAAATCCTATAAAGCTTACAAGCAAAGCTTGGCTTGGAGGACTATCCGTATCTAGAACACTCGCTAGGAAGTTAGCGTCAGCACTGCTGTCAAAAACGATCTCTTTCTCTACGCTATCTTTTTTACCACTTGTGTCTTTTACGGTTAAACGTACTTTTATCAAACCAAACGATCTGGAAAATTCGGTAGTCCATTTGCCGGCAGTGGTGGTTTGGTAATCGGCATCATCATCTTTTACGCCGTTGCCGTTGCTATCAAAATAAATATTTTTATCTAACTCGTAACTGGTAATGCTGCCTATTGAACTGGAAAAATCAAAAGTAACACTTCCGGTATCACCCTTCAAATGAACCTTACCATCCTTCACATTTGTCGCAGGTGTTGTAAGGAGACGCGCATCTAGTGCTGGTGCTGCCGCGTGTGGAGCGGGAGTTGGCGCTGGAGCGGCCGGTGCTGGAGCAGGGGCAGCTGTTGCCTTTACATTTACAAAATTGGTTATTTGCGAAGTCATACCCTCACTATCTTCAATGGTAAGTTTTGCCCGATAAATGGCATAATCGGGGTAGAGATACGTTGGATTGGCTTCTACCGCCTCCACGTCGTTATCTTTTTTACCATCGCCATTGCTATCAATATTCATATCAAAATCCCATGTGTACTTTTTAATCGATACACCTTTCGCAGTGTCTACGGTTGAAGTATTTGTAAATTTAACAGATTTTCCTTGAACACTGCTGGTAAAGGCTGCCTGCGGTTTTTCGGCTATACTGGCATTGGGATCATCAATAAAAACGGTGATAGCTTGAGCCGATACGGCTTGTGATTCGTTATTATCAACAACTTTCAATCTAATATCAAGACCGTCAGGAGCAGCCTGGGTAAAGACGTGGCTTACATTAGGCCCTTCATTTTTAGTATTATTGGCAAAACCATCGTTCTCCCAGTCCCAATAATAAGCTGTAATCGTACCATCGGGATCAATGGAACTGCTGGTAAAATTAATAGCTTCACCCACAAAAATACTGGTGTGATCCACATTGAATTTAGCAACTGGCGATTTATTTGGTCCATTGGTTACGGTAAGACTTGGAATAAGTTTTTCATCCAAGACAAGATTACTATTGGCGATGTTATTTTCATTATCTTTTATTTCAACCGCAAAATTGTAGACTTTGCTTTCACCTTCTTCACCAAGCGTACCAATAACAACGGTAGCATTTGGTGCTGTTGTTATTTGAGTTCCTCGTTCCTCTGTGTCGTTTTCGGGATCGTAGTACCACCAACGGTAGCTTACGATTTTGCCGTCTTTATCTTCGGTGCCGATAGCACTTAAGTTTACCGTCACGGGAGTTGTTAAAGTAGCACTTACCGGAACCGCTGTTAGACCTCTTATAACCGGTGGCTTACCGACAACTTCTACTAAAACGGTATCGGTTGCTATTTGGCTTACATCGGCACTATTGGTAACTTTAAGGGTTACTTTATAATCTCCTAATTCACTATAGGTATGCGTTGCTTGTTCTTTGGCACTTTTTTCACCATCGCCAAAATCCCAACTATAGGTTAAGCGCCTACCGGTACCATCAGTATTGCGAGAGTTTTTAGCGTCAAACGTTAAGGCATCTTTACGATTGATATGAATTGGCTTTGTTGTATCGATTATTTCTTCATCGTTCACTTTAAGACCTACCACAGCAACCGGGTTTTTACTTGAAGTAATAAAGATTTTTCGAGCAATCGTATTTTCGTTATCTTCTTTATCAAAGACGCTGGCTTTAGCTACAAAAGTTCCACCCTCTTTGTATTTATGGTCGATGGTTACACTACCGGTTAGTTCACCGTTTTCTTTTTCATCATCACCAAAATCAATTTCGTAAGCAACGGCCGTATCACTGATTAGGTTAAAGGTTATTGATGCTTCCTGTTCACCTGCGGCATTGGTTTTTAACGCGCCGGTTTGGCTATCTTTTGTACCCCAAGCAATGTCCAAAATGTTATCGATGGTTATTTCTTTTTCTACCGGGATACTTTCTTGAGCATTACCAACACCTAGTCCATTAGGATCAATGGCAACTAAGGTGATGTTGTAAGTTCCTTTTTCTTTAAATTTAAGACGGGGCTGAGCGGGATTGTTATTATCTACCACTTCGGCAATGGTGGAGTTTAATTTTTTTAGGCTTTGGCCGTTTACTTCCCATTCGTAGTCAAGCGCCGCTTTGCCGTCAGGATCATAACTATTGGTTCCATCTAAAACCACCAAAGCGGGCTGAGTAGGATCGGGAATTTTATAGTTTATCTGCGCAATAGGTGCTTCGGATTCTATGGAGAACTCTTCACTGATCGTTGCCTCTTTTATGTCATCAGCAACTTTTAAGGTTACTTTATATTGCCCTGGAGTTATAAACTTTGTTTTGAAAGATTCCTGTTGTAAAAGTTTTTTATCACTTACAAAATCTACCGGCATGAAACTCCAGTCATAAGATGTAATAGGACCGTTATCACTAATAGAGTTCGATCCATCAAAGAACGCCTCTTCATTCACTCTAAAAGTTTTCTTAGAAAGATTAATAGCCGGTGATAAAGTTGAGACAACTAAAGAAAATACTTTGCGATCCACGACTTTATTTTTATCGGTTACCTCCACACTGACATTATAGGAACCTTCTTTTGTATATTTATGGGTTTGGTTTAAATTGGCCTGGGTTGCCGCCATGAGCGTGTTATTAACGCCATCGTTTACACCGTCACCAAAATTCCAAAGTACGGTCGCCCCCTCACCCGCCTGGGAAGATAGAGGACCTTCTTTAGTTTGGGTAGGCGAGGCATTAAACTGTAAACCTTGCTGTGCTTTACTTAAAGGAACCGTAATACTACTGCGATCCAAAATTAAGAACCCTTCCTCATTATATTTAATAATATCGATAGGTTTATCCTGAACATTTTCTATAGCAATGTTCATTTTGGTTTCGGGAGGGTTTACTTGTATATCAATAATAGCCAGCCCCGTTCCAATCTCTTGGTCGTAAGTTTTTCCTGTAACTGGATTGGTTTCAGCGGAAGGTTTAATTTTTGCTTTCACGCGATATGTTCCTGGCTGTGTATAAATACATGTCACGGTAATTTTGGCCTCCTCCTTACAATTCATAAAACCGTTAGAAGCTACCTGCGCGTTGTATTTACCATTTCCATCCAGATCCCATTCGATCTGTTGATCTTGGATCGTAATGCCTGACGGATCAAGCGAGCCAACAGCGCTAAAGTTTATGACTAAAGGTGCATTACCTTGAGCTACCGTAGCTGTTATTCTGGCATCGACAAAGAGTATATCTTTAAGAATATTATAAAGGGTTGTAAATTGCTTTAAGACATCGTAAAGAGTGACAAAAGGGGGATCATTTTTACTAGGAGTTGCTTCTGTGAAAGATTCAACTAAAGATTTTAAGCTATTTAAAGAGCCGGTGGCATTAGCCAAGCTATCCTTGGTTATAAGGGTTGTATCCTGTTTCAAGAAAGATAGTGTTACTAAGGCATCAAAAGCATCGTCAGCAACATCGGTGATAGGAGCGATTTGATCGTAAGCCTGTTTTAATTGGTTTTTACTTTCATTAATGGTGGAATCAAAATTACTTAGAACAGCTTCTTTGGCTTTTCCATATGGGCTCTTGTCACTAAAAAGTGTGGCCTCAGTTGGGTAATTTTTCAAAAATTCAGCTACTACTTTTGACGGTTCACCTGGATTACAAGCATCACTCGATTGATCTTTGGTACAGCCACTTGAAATAGCTAAATCATAAGCCTTATTTAAGGCACTATCCCAAGAGCTGTTTAGGTAGGCAATCATGTCATCTATGGTGCCTTCAATAACAATTTTATCTATGGTTCCTGATGGAACATAATTTTTAATGTTTTTTAAGATACTTACGGCATTATCAGAAGATTGTTTAAATCTATCAAAAACCGCTTTAAGAGGTATGTCGCTATCTGTCCAATCATCCCCACAGTCCATACTTTTACATGGATCCATTTGTTCATATGCTTTGTGCATTAAAGCTTCAACCGCCACCAAATCTTTTTTGGCATCAAAGTGAAAAGCAAAGGCCGTAACAATGTTACGCGCGGTCGTCTGCACACGTGAGGCTAAAACATTAAATTGGCGTTTTACCGATCCGCCAACAACTTGGGTACTTTCTTCATCTGCAGAGCCACGAATATTACTATCGGTTCCGGATGGAGCTTGTAGAATAGTGTTTACGATGGCGTAAGAACCAAGAATAATAAGGATACCCATCAAGGCGTACTGAATACTTTTTTTGCCTTTGGTAGTCTTGTCCTCTTCACCGGCAGCAGTTAGGTACAAAAAGCCGCCGTAAATAATTACTAATACAGCCGTTAAACCTAAAAAGCCTAAGACGAAATTGGTGACATTTAAAGCGAATTGGCGAGCGTCGGTTGCCTTCGTAAGACCTGCGGCATAACCTTCCGTGCTGGGGGTTTCTAGTCCGCCTTTAAATTCAGTGAAGCTGGTTTTGGCTGTATCGCCGCTACCTAGTTCATCTAAACCTAAAAACTCCGAAACAGCATCGGCACCATCTCCTATAGGGGTGGCTATTTCTTGTAATAAGCCAGCGCTAGCAATTTGATAGCTAAAGAGCTGTAAAAAAAGCGAAGTAACTGTTAAAAATAGAACGCTTGCCGTTATAATTTTCTGGTTTTTTGTTTTGGTTTTGGCCATAAAAATTTGGTATTAATCTTTTTATTTTAGCATATTTAAGGCCTAAGAGCCAGTAGGTAATCCTAAATCTTGTCCAACTGGGGTTACTTGTTGAATAACGTCCTCTTTCAAAGGCTCAAACTTAATAACAGTGTGAACGAGGCCATAGGCGGCCATGGCCACCACTAAGCCAATGGTTGCCCCTAGGAAAACCTTTTTAGCTTTAGCGGTTTGTTCCTCTTTTCCTAAATCGATAACGTATAAATAACCACCATACATATACAGAGCAATGGCTATACTCGCCATAAAGCCGGAGACGAAATTGGTAATATTCATAATTAATAAACTGGCTTTGCTAATATTCGGCAATTGCGTTCCCTTTTCGGGGAAAAACACATCTTTCACGGCAAATTCGGAAATACCGATCAACATAAGACCAATCACTGCCCACATAATTTGCTTTTTAGCTTTAGTAATGGATTCCTCTTTACCGGCACTCGCCACCAAGCTAAATCCAGCAATAACGATCATTAAAACCGCTATGGCTCCAACAAAATATTCGGCAAAATTATAGATTCCAACCAGTTGTTCCACTCCCCTTTCCGCCGCCAATTGAACATCTGTTTGGCTGCGGTATACCTCACCATATTCTCCAAAAAATACTTTTTTTACCATGACATCGGCCAACATAATTACGATTAAACCCATGACGGCATATTTGATATTTTCTTTTTGTTTGGTAGCTACATCTTCGACATTTTTTACCGAAGTAATAAGACGAATACCCGAAACCATAATAATGATAACGGCTATAGTGCCGATTAAATATTTAAAAAGATCTAAGGCAAAAAAGATAGCACTGGTAATATTGCTTGCTCCTGGTTCGTAAGAAGCATCAGGATGAGCTGCTGTGTCAAAGCCGGGTAGCTGGGCTTTATCGTTAATTTGAGTTAAAGTCTCATGCAAAGTTTGACCAAAAGCCGGCATCGTTATACCCATCATAAGCGTTAGCATTGCTAAAAAGATGCTCAAAGCTTTGAGGAGTTGCCAGGAGTAAAAATGAGAGTGATTGTTAGTATTTTTTTTCATAAAAATTTTAAAATTGTCCGGCGATAAAGGTGCTGACAATGGCGAAAGCTCCATACATAATAATGATTCCGGCCAACGCGGCTAAGATTAAGCGCTTGGCAGTGGTCATACGATCCTCTTGTCCTGCAGCGGTCATATACATAACCCCGCCCGCTAACAAAGCCAGAATGGCAACAGGCCCAACGATACTCACCACTAAATTAGTAAAACCTACGATCTCCTGCACCCCGCGGGCGGCATCCACCGCAGGCTTAACACCTCCGGAGGGGTAACTGGTGACATCCAGTTTGTAGAAAACATTCCTTACGGCATTATCGGCAATAACAATCATTACTAACCCTATAATGCTATAAACTAGGTTCTTTTTATCGGTTTCGATTTTGTCTTCTGAACTTCCCATAGTTATCATTCGTAAGCCATTTCTTACAATTAAAAGAACGGTAATAGCACCAATGGTGTATTTTATAAACGTAATGATAATTTGAGTCTGCTGGTTAAATAAGGTTGTGGTGCGCACAATGGCGTTTGAATCTTTAAGAAATCCACCTTTATCCAAAGAAAAGATGGTAGATAGTTCACCGGCCATACCTACAATGGCCAAGCCGATAATACTGTATAAAAGGTTTAAACGTTGTTTGCTGTAAACATCATCATTACCCCATCCTGTCACCATTCTAAAACCGGAATAAACAATCATGGCAATAGCTATAGCACCTAAAATATAACGAGCGTTTTGCACCACATTCTTCACAAGATCTGCAAATTGTGACTCTGCAGATCCGGCTACTGGAGCCGGTAAATCGTTGTAAACCTCTTTACTGGCAAGAGGGAAAAGCGGGGCTTTTTTGGCAGGGGTTTTTTCTTCGCCCTGCTGCGAAGACCCAGCGGTGGCCTCTTCAGCCAATGTTAGTGGCGCACCAATAGTTAAAATCACAGCGATCAAAGCCCACACAATAAAAAGTTGTTTCAGTGTTTTCATGGATCTATGTAAATAATCTTTCTATTATAGCAAAAAATGCACTTTTCTGCAAAAAGAAGGGCTACCCCGCCTGAGCGGAATAACCCTTCTTTGTTAAAGATATACTTTTATTTTAACTTTCTGTAGCTTCCAAAGTTACCTCCTCACGGTTACTGAGATATTGATAAATGGCTATAGTAACCTCTTTTCTGGTCAACTGACTTTCAAGATGAATTTCCGTTGTTCTTTCAGGAAAAAGTTTATATTTTTCGGCAATCCCTAGGTATTTAGCTGCCCAATGATCGGCATTCACATCGGTATAGGTATAAGGCAGATCTGTCTCTAAACCAAACGTAAGGCTTAACATTTTAAGAAATTCGGCAGTATTTACCGGGTCGCCTGGTCTTGCCTTTCCGCTAGGATCGCCATTCATAATGCCTAATTGTGAAGATTTAACAATGTAACGTACATACCATTCCCCATTTTTCACATCAGGAAATTTGCCGTCATTGGCTACATCTTCTACATTGCCATAACGAGCCAAGGTTAAAAACTTGGCTAATTGGGCTCTGTTAACTAAATCTTTTCCTCTAAAGGTTCCATCGGAAAACCCGCCAATAACAGCACGACGATAAAGTTCAAAGGCTGCTTTACCTTCTAGGGTGTCTAAGGAGGTGTCGCCAAAAGGGTTTTCTTCCTCAGTAGTGAGCGTAATAACTTCATCTTCATACCCGGCAGGAGGAACCTGTTTTTCACAGTAGGCTACGTATTTCTGCTTAGCTATAGAGTAATCCGGACTTGTAGTGTCAACGCTCCATTTATCCAGGTTGGCTTTGGCTTCTTCACAGAAAGAGCTGCCTTTTTCAAAACGTGGTTGAAAAGAGCAGAGTTTTGCTAGTTGTTCATCAGTACCTTCACCTGACAATTTAGCGCAGGCATCCCCTGTAGGACGTTCTCCATTGCAAACTTTCATATAGCGTTCTTTTTCTTCTTTACTATAGGATCCATCCGCTAATGTTTGTCGGAATTTCATACAGAAATTCTGTACGGGCTCTCGATTTTGATCATCCCGTTTACAATAGTGGGTAAACTCTTCCTTAGCGCGCGCATCGCCTTCTTTGGCTTTTTGTTCCATTTCTTTACAGACGAGGACATGCGTCTTGGTACTATTTACTTCATCATTATTTGTATCTTGATTTTCGGTACTAGCTTCAGTTTCTGTACTTGCTTCATCCTGGCCAGTTTCATCCTCTTTTATGCTTTCGTCTTCCACACAATAGTAGGCATAATCTTCAGCGGCGGCCAGATCTCCTGCCGAGGCTTTACTTTCTAAAGCTGCGCAGTATTCGGTAGATCTAGAATCCGTAGCAAGGAGGGAACTTAATATATTGGTTCCATTCACCGAACTATGAATCGTTAACCCCGTTATAATAGTTAAAGCTAGAAAAAGCATTTCTGGCTTTAAATTAAAGAATTTTGCCTTCTTCTTTCGATCTTTTGACATTTTTATTTTTGTTATGAAATAAATATTTTCTTTACATAATATCAAAATTGTTGTGTAAACACAACTTTATTTGTGCACTTTTACAAAAGCGCAAGGAGATACTCTTGAAATCGGCTGCAAGCATGAGTATAATTGGCTCTGTTGCGGGTGCAGCTTTTTAAGGTTGTCTCGCCATACCGGCGTTGTTAGACGGATTCGCTCGCACTGCGTACGTGGTAAATTATTTTCTAAGACTATTGAATGACTGCAGAATCTAAATCAAAAACTCATCATCCTAAGAAGAATGCGCTTTTGAACTATTTTGAAGAAAGCTACCAAGAGCTAAGAAAAGTTACATGGCCTACTCGTTCGCAAGCGGTAAGATTAAGCTTTTTAGTTTTAGGCTGTTGCGTTGCAACGGCTATTTTTATAGGTATTTTAGATTTTATTTTCAGCTATGGCTATGAGACCTTGGTAAATCTTGCACCTCCAGCTCCTACTGCTATTACCGAGCAAAATCCTGCTTCACTCCAGGTTACCCCTGTAGCTGCACCTAGCCAGACCTCAACGGTTAAGGCTACTCCAGCTACTGAACCATCTCCACCAGCAGCGACACCATCTTCACAACAATAATTTTTATCCACAACTACTTTTCTCTATGGCAAAACAAGCAGCGAATACAGGAAGACATTGGTATGTGGTTCACACTTATTCAGGTTATGAAGATGCCGTACAAGAAGCGCTTTTACAATGTGTAGAATCTTTAGGCTTACAAGAGGAGATTTTTGATGTTGTTGTACCAAAAGAGACTCAAATTGTGATTAAGAAAGGTGAACCAAAAACGGAAAAAAGACGTATTTTCCCGGGTTATGTCTTGGTAGATATGATTGTGAGCGATTATTCTTGGTATGTTGTTCGTAATACCCCAAATGTGACAGGGTTTGTTGGCTCCGGTACTATTCCAGTTCCCGTTTCTCCTGAGGAGTTTAAGATTATTAAGAAACATATGGGTCAAGTGGAACCTAAGTTTAAGATCGACTTTAGTGTTGGTGATAATGTGGTAATTTTGGATGGACCATTTGTGAATTACGATGGAACGGTAAATAAGGTTGATGAAGAAAAAGGTAAGATTAAGGTGCTTATTTCCATCTTTGGAAGAGAAACCCCTGTGGAACTTGATTTTACTCAGGTGAGAAAGAAATAACACGCACGGAGTGCGCGCGCCTGCCCCAAGCAGGCATAGCATTAAGCGCGAGCGAATGCGAGCTCCTTATCTATTATTATGAGTAAATTTAGCCTTTTTACGTTATTTTTGTCGGTAACAATGGTGGTTATTGTTGCTGAACTTTTGGTGAACCATTATTTAAAATATCCAGCTTTAGAAAAGCAGTTATCTGCTAATGTTTTAGCTACTACGGAAAAAGTGGCAGACGATAGTTCAACTGCTCCTGAGCTTAAAGAGCAAATTACCTTTGCTTTACTCCAAGAGGCTGGCTTTGCAGATATGGTTCTACAGAAAACTCCTTTTAACGGTATTGTTTTTGGAGCCTTGGATTTAAGGGATTTTAAAAGCGTACCGGTGGTAAGTTATAATCTTTTGGCTAATAATCGTGAAACTCAAGCGGTAATTTATGAATTTCAAGCCGGTAGTCGCATGCTTGCTGCCGAAGTTTATGGCTTACTTAAGGAAAAAGCTGGTTCTAATAGTAATCTTGCCGTGAATGAAACGAATCAGTTTGGTGGCAACTCTTTTTATATTAATTTTTTGGAGCAAAATGAGGCTACGGCAGGTAAAGCATTTTTAGTTGTAAAAGCGAACGATTATGTGTATGCTCTGACCTACCTAAGGGAATATCACCCCTTAATTAAGCAACTTATTACACTCTTAACTTAAAGTCCCATATGGCGAAGAAACTTCTTACAGTCATTAAGCTCCAAATCCCTGCGGGTAAAGCAAATCCAGCACCTCCAATCGGCCCGGCCTTGGGTCAACACGGTGTGGCCATTCCTGTTTTTTGCCAACAATTTAATGCCAAAACGGCAAGCATGGGCGATATGATTATTCCGGTTGAGATTTCCGTTTTTGAGGATCGTACTTTTACCTTTATTACTAAAACTCCGCCAGCCGCTAATCTTATTTTGAAAGCTATCAATATTCAAAAAGGTTCAGGTGAACCTAATAAAAGCAAGATTGGTAGCATTAGTATGGCTCAAATTAGAGCTATCGCCGAGCAAAAGATGCCTGATTTGAATACAATAAAAATTGAATCTGCTATGAAAACTATTGCTGGAACGGCGCGCAGCATGGGCGTAATAGTGGAAGGTTAACCTAACCAGCAATTATTAATTCTTCATTATTAATTTTTAATTACATCCGTGGGAGGCTCCGAAAGCCGTTATCACCACACAACACATCTTTTATATGGCTCAACATGGCAAAAAGTACCGCGCAGCGGTTAAGAAGCTTGAAGGTATTGTATCAAGCGATTTAGTACAGGCGGTGAAACTCTTAAAGGATACATCTACCACTAAATTTGACTCTTCTTGTGAGATTCATATTAAACTTGGTGTCGATCCAACCCAGGCTGAGCAGATGGTACGAACAACGGTATCGCTTCCTCATGGTACTGGTAAAAAGGTAAGAGTTGTGGCTTTTGTATCTGATGAAAATGTTAAGATTGCTAAAGATGCCGGTGCTATTAAAGCTGGTATGGATGAACTTATTGAAGAGATTCAAAAAGGTTTCTTGGATTTTGATGTTGCTGTTGCTACTCCAGAAGCTATGAAAGGTCTTGGCAAGATTGCCAGAATTTTAGGTACTAAGGGTTTGATGCCTAACCCTAAGGCTGGAACTGTTACTACCGATATTGCTAAAACGATTGCCGATATTAATAAAGGACGTGTAGAAATCCGAACCGATAAACTTGGCCAAATGCATCAGATTTTCGGAAAGGTTTCTTTTAGTGAAGACCAACTTAAAGATAACCTTAAAGCTTTTATTCGCACTGTTTTGGACACAAAACCAAGCGCCGTAAAAACAACTTATATTCAAAATATTACCGTTACTACTACGATGGGTCCCGGTGTAAAACTGGATCTTCCAAAAGTAATGGCGGATCTAAAATAAAGTCCCGCATGTAATAGGTAAAGAGTTACCACATAATACGAATTAAAAAGAAGTAGCTTAGGCTGCTTCTTTTTTGTCCATAATGTATCTTTTATCGTTATCCCCTGCTTTAGCGTCGTCCTCAATTTGCTGACGCAAGTCTTTAATTTCGACATCTTTAAGGCTCAGTTCTTCATTGCGTAGTTTTTGTAACTCTTTTATAGAAGTTACCAATTGACCATATTCTTTGGCATCAGAACTATACCGTAAAAATTTATCTACTTTTTTCCAAGTTAAAGCAGCACTATTATAAAGTTCGCGCGTTTTGCCTTCGTTGAAAAATGATGTTGTTCTTTTGCTCACTTTTCCTTGTTTTTCTCCAGCTAACTTTTCTTTTAATTCTATAATTTCTGAATTTTTTAAAAGTAAGCGACGACGATGGATAGATCCTAAAAGACGTATATCAGACTCTATATCTCTAAAACTCCACCTTTTGTTTACGGCATAATACCTTTCAAGTCTTTCATCTACATCTTTCTCAGCAAGTTCTATAAGTTTTGCTTGTGCGTCTGGCGCTGGAGTGAAATCATTGGCCACTTCAACTTTTCCTATTCCTAAGGCTTTACGTATAGCATTGGCTTGTTCTAAATCTTTTTTCCGCTTGTCATCCGCTTTTTTCTTTTCCATTAATCCTGCGATTCTGCTATCTAAGACTTGTAACTCCTGATCGCGCAGCTCTTCTAATTTTTCTACAGCTTGAGCAAAAGCTCTATGCTCAGGACTGTAAAGAAAATTATCGATACTTTTAAATTGGATCTTAAGCTTAGTTCGTCTCATTTCTGTACTATAAACATATGCTATGGCTTGTTCAGCTTTTTGGAAGAGACGCTGTGGCGGGTTGGGATCACGATTTGCGCGGAGGGCATGAATAATACCTTTCTTCTCTCTTTTAGTACGTTCAAACTGTTTGGCTAAAACGGCCAAATTATCTTCCATAAGCCCTTTTTCATGCTTATTATCAGGAACCTCAGCAAAAGTTCTTTGCACTTCCTGTTGTGCAGTTTCAAGTTTCGTGAACTCTTTTTCATCGTGAAGATGTTGTTCACTACCGTCTATGTTTTGTTTTTCTAGAGTTTGTTTTTCAGCGTTCATCTGACTTATAGTGTAATTAACTAAAAAATCTTTTTATTATAGCACTTTTTCTCTCTTAGGACAATTATCTATTTCTAAAAAGATCTTACATGTATAAGATTATGTTTTTAGAAAAATAGTAAAAATTCTTACTGTTTTAGCCCTTCCGCCCCGCAAGCGTTGAAGATCAAATTGTTATAATTGGTTTGATCTTCGGTGAAAATAATTTGGTAGCGCTCGCCGTTTTTGCAGGTAATTGGTATTTTTTGGGGGTCGCCCGTTTCTACAGCTTTTACTGCCTTATTTTGGGTGAGTTCACGGGTATTTACATCTAAGCTGCCTCTGCCACTGGCTATATACATAAAGGTGACGACTAGAGCGATGCCGGCAGCAATATAGAAAGGTAGTAAATTGTTAGCTTTAAGGTTCATGAAATTGGAATTTCAACCTACTTGAAAAGCAGGTTTTACGGTGGATTCCCCCATACTATTAAGTCTTTCCTCCTCTAAGATGAGGGCTTTTTTTAGAGCAGAAAGAGCAACTTCTAATTGCTTATCATCCGGCTCACGCGTTGTGAGGCGTTGAAACCATAAACCGGGAGCTGTAACCATGCGCACAAAAATATTGCGTTGCTGTTTGGCACTCCATTTTAAAAACTCGTAAGAAACTCCGGCCACAATCGGCAAGAATAAAACTCGAACAAAAAAGTTGATCAAGAAGTCGGGCTGACGTGGTACAAAGGTGTACACAAAGATACTTATTAAGAATACCACCAAAATAAAACTGGTACCGCAACGAGGGTGAAAACGGGTCATTTTTCGAGCATTTTCTACGGTTAAATCCAGGCCATTTTCATAGGTATAGATAGATTTGTGTTCGGCTCCATGGTATTGGAATACTCTTTGGAGATTTGGTATTAAACCCAATAAAGCTATATAAACAATAAAAAAAGCGGTTATGATATATCTAGCTGTTAGCGGCGGATAGACTGAAAAAAACCTAAAGATAAAACTCTGAGCAAATATTTTTACGGTGTCGTCTATATTTTTGTCCACCCTCTCAAAACCGCTCTCGACGGAGCCTACCGATGCGGCAAAAT
>CAYMDR010000018.1:14470-17044 GCA_964389195.1 uncultured Candidatus Peribacteria bacterium
ACCCAATAAAGCTATATAAACAATAAAAAAAGTTGTTTTTAAAAAGCCATCTACTAAATTAAAAAGTAGATAGTTTTGGTTTAAAATCTCAAACCTTCTACTTAAATTATCGGTAATCCAAAGTGGTAAAAACTTAAATAAAAATAGACTCATTCCTAGCGCAAAAATCATGGAAAAAGCAAAAGATGCAAAGGTTGAAACCTTTTGCATAGTGGTCATAGGCTTTGCGGTATCAACTTTAATATCCTCTTCTAACAAAGACTGACTGGCGGAAAAATTCAGCATGCGCATACCAACAACCATCATTTCAAAAAGATTAATAACACCTCTTATCACGGGTAGTCCCAAAACCTTTACCCGCATACAAAAACTCCGATAACTTTCGTCTTTTACGGTTATGTCACCTTGGCTTTTTCGAACGGCAACAGTAATAAAATTGGGTGAGCGCATCATAACGCCTTCAATAACGGCTTGTCCTCCAACGGCGAAATCGATTTTTAGCTTATTAACTGAATTCATAGTAATAAAAAATGATGGGACTTGAGTCTACCATGAAGATGCCGCTGGTTGCCACTTGTTTTAGGGATTGCTATGATGCGCGCATGATAAAAGTTTTACGAGAAGGGGTTCATATTGATAATCGTTTTGAGGGCTATACTAATTTTGAGCCCATCTGCAGCAGCACTATTCTTATCCAAAGTGCAGGGCAAAATATTATTATCGATCCAGGACATATTGCTATGTTGGCAGAACTTTTTGAGCTTTTAAAAAAAGAGGATTTAGCAGCAACTGCTATAAATTATGTTTTTTTAACACATCACCATTTGGATCATGCTTCTAGTATGGGGGCTTTTCCTAAGGCTAAAATATTTATGGGGGATGGCTATGTTGTTCATGATCGGCCTTTGTATCAAGTGTATAAAGATTTGAAGCTATTGAAGCTTCCAACCGGCTTGGAAATTTTCCCGACTCCGGGGCACACCCTGGAATCAAACTCTTATCGGTTTGAAGAAAATGGTATACGCTACATGTGTGCGGGCGATGCGGTAAGGGAGGATGTCATTCGCGAAGGTGCTTTAACGGTTAAGGCTGATGGAGCGCTTTATTTAGCCTCTTTGCGGAAGATTTTTAAGCAGGCTGATGTGATCATCCCAGGGCATGGACGCGTGATTGAAGGTGAACTAAAACAAGAGTTGCAAAAAATGGTGGAGGAAATAACTGAGTAGTAATTTAATGTATTAGGCTCTATGAACGTAAAAATAAAACGTATTGATAAGGGTTTGCCTTTGCCGGTATATGAAACGGCCGGCGCTGTAGGTTTTGATATTTTGGCACGTGAAAATACTATCGTGAGCGCGGGGGGGATTACATTAGTTCCCGGAAATATTATTGTGGAGGTTCCTAAAGGGTACATGCTTACCGTAGCTTCACGCAGTTCAACTCCTTTGAAAAAGGGACTTTTAACGCCGCATGGTATTGGTATTATTGATCATGACTATTGCGGGCCCGAAGATGAGATTAAGATTCAGGTCTATAATTTTACGAAGGAAAATGTTGTTATTCAAAGGGGGGATAAAATTGCTCAAGGTCTCTTTGTGCGAGTGGACACTTTTGCTTGGGAAGAGGTTGAGCAGATGGAAAAACCAAATCGAGGAGGGTTTGGAACGACAGGGTAAATTGCAAAATCTTGACCCGTAATTATTGAATAATTTTTTTATACAAGATGAAGACAGGAAAGTTTATAACGCTCTACGGCATCAACAATATTGGCAAATCGACCCATGCCAAAATTTTAACGGAAAGATTACAAAAAGAGGGGTATGATGCGGTATATCTTAAATACCCTATTTACGATTTAGAACCCACAGGATCGCAAATTAATGAAATTCTTCGCGGACAATCCAAGCAGTTAGTGAGTGAAGAGGATTTGCAAACACTTTTTAGGCAAAATCGCCAAGATTTTGAACCGCAGCTTAAAGCTATGCTCGATGCCGGAAAAATTATTATAGCCGAAGATTATACGGGAACGGGCATTGCCTGGGGAGCTGCAAAGGGAGCGTCGATGGATTGGTTGGAAGAGCTTAATAGAGACCTATTGCACGAAGATTTTGCTCTTTTACTAAGAGGTGAAAGAAATATTAAAGCTCGGGAAAAAAACCACATTCATGAACAAAATGATGCACTGGTTGTGAAAGTTGGCGAAACGCTTCTTGCCCTTGGAGAAAAATATGGTTGGCAGCAAATACAGGTTCAACCAACCAAAGAAGCAACAGCTGAACTTATTTGGAAAATTGTACAAACATATCTTAAGAGATAACCTTAAGCCACAAAGAGCTAATTCGTAGTATTTTCGCTTGATTGAAGGCAAAGGCGCATGATAGCATCGATATGTTTTTAACTTCCCTATCAACCTGCCACGATGCAACTTTTGGATGGTAAAATTGTTTCAGAGTCTCTTTATCAGAAATTGCACGACCAGGTTGAAGTTTTAAAACAAAACAACATCCCTCCCAAGTTAACGATTAGCTTGGTCGGAGAAGAGCCGGCTTCTCTGTCATATATACGCTCAACGAC
>CAYMDR010000019.1:0-16325 GCA_964389195.1 uncultured Candidatus Peribacteria bacterium
ACCCCCAAATTTTCTGGCGCAAAGATACATCCACGCCGGCGGTTGGTTCATCTAAAATAAGCAGTTTCGGCCTATGTAAAATAGCTTTGGCAATCATCAAACGCCGTTTCATGCCGCCCGATAAAGTACGCGCTTTTTCATAGCGTTTCTCGCTCAAATTCAAAGCATCCAAAATCTCTTCAATACGCCCGGAACGTTCCTTCACCGGTACTCCGTACATGCCGCTAAAATAATAAAGTACCTCGTCAACAGACAACGCCGGCTCTACCACAACCTCTTGCGGCACAACACCCAAGAGTTTTTTGGCATCATTACTTCTAGCAACCGTATCCACGCCAAACAGATCAATTTTTCCATCATCCGGCAATAAAACCCCGCTAATCATATTGATAAGAGTTGATTTACCAGCACCATTTGGGCCAAGTAAACCATGAATTGCCCCTTTTTTAATCTGTAGATTTATATTGTCCACAGCTTTAAAAGGTTTGCCAATTTCCTTGGTGAAACTTTTACTAACCCCCTCAACCGTTAAAGCGAAAGACATAATAATTGCTTAAATATTTATTCCATAGTTTTTGACAAGTAGTAACTTTTACCTTACGCTTCAAAAACAACCATTTCCTCTTAATAATCAAACATGCTCGTACAGCTTATCACAAAATTAAAAGAGCGCGAGAAAGAAATTAATGATTGGCTTCAAGCTAAGCGTGAAGTTGTCAAACATGAGCCTTTATACGCTTCGGTGGATTTAAGGAATTCCGGTTTTAAAGTGGTAGCTGTAGATACCAATCTTTTTCCCGCCGGCTGGAACAATCTTTGCCCCAATTATAGTAAAAAAGCCGGTGAATATTTTAAAAAATATTTTGAAACCTATTTTCCGGGCACCAGATGTTTACTCGTCATAACAGAAGACCACACCCGCAACCTCTACTATTTTTCTAATCTTCGTCGTCTACAACTCATTCTAGAAGGCGCAGGTTTTGAGGTAAAACTCGGCAGTCTCAACCCTGAAATTCAGGATAAAACCACTTTTCAAACGGCCGAAGGTGAAGATATTGTCCTTTATAAAATTAATCGTACTGCTAATAATATTTTTTCCGACAATAAGCGGGTTTGTCAGATCATTATTAATAATGATTTTTCCATAGGCATTCCCGATATTCTTCAGGGCGTAGAACAGAATTTATTGCCATCTCCTCGCATTGGCTGGCACTACCGCCGCAAAAGTGAGCACTTTAAAATGTATCACCAGTTAATTGAAGAGTTTGGGCAAGTTATCGGTATTGATCCTTGGTTTTTTGAAAGCTATTTCGAAGTTATCCAAGATGCCGATTTTGATAATATTGATGCTCGTGAACGTGTGGCGAAAGCCGTTGACGAACTTATCGTAAAAATAAAAAATAAATATCAAGAACACGGCATCGATGCCACACCATCCGTTTTTATTAAAAACAATGCTGGAACCTATGGTCTCGCCGTTATAAGAGTTAATAGTGGTGATGATGTGCGCGCCTTAAACCAACACGCTCGTAAACAGATGCGGGTAGGTAAGGGGAGTGTGGATATTAACAGTATTATTTTGCAAGAGGGCGTAGCAACCGTGGAACGCGTAAAAGGTTTAGTGGCAGAGCCCGTTATGTACCTTGTCGGTAACCAATTGGTAGGGGGTTTTTACCGCCTCAATCAAGAGAAAGGTGATACCGATAATCTTAATTCCAAAGGGATGCAGTTTAGTAAATCTTGCCTGCATGAAAATTTTGGCTACGAAAATATTCATAATATGGAGCTCCAACTTGCCGATCTACAACCTCTCTACGATGTAATAGCTTCTATTGCTTCACTGGCCGCGGGACTAGAATTAAAAGCTTTGGATTCATAACTAACTATGAAACATTTATTCCTCATCGATCCTCTCCCAAGCCTGAATCTGAAAAATGATTCTTCCACTTTATTAATCCAAGAAGGTCTTCGCCGTAGCCATGAAATATATATCGCCACTTTACCCGACCTTTTAGTAACTCCAACCCTTTTTAAAGTTCGCGCCCAGAAAGTATTACAGGCAGATCCACAAAGCGGCTATAAAGTAGACCCTCCCCAGGAATATCTCGCTCCATCTTTTCAGCTTATTTGGCTGCGTAAAAATCCGCCTTTTGATGAAACCTATCTTATGCATTTAGCGCTACTGGATGAACTCACCAAACATAAAGTAGCTTTCATTAACAACCCTTCCAGTATTCGCGCCTTAAATGAAAAATTAACCATCTTAAATTTTCCTCAGTACATCATCCAAACCATCGTCACCATGAATCTTGACGATCTCAAAGCTTTTTGGCAAGAGCATGGCAAAATTGTACTCAAAGGGTTAACCGGTTTTGGGGGCGATGCCGTAATTTTAGTGGAAGCTTGGGCAAAAAGTGAAGAACATATTGCCAAACTTACTCAGGGTGGCAAACGCTTTATCATGGCGCAAAAATTTATTGAAAAAGTGTACCAAGGCGATAAAAGAGTCACCGTCGTAAACGGTAAAATTTTAGGAGCATTATTACGGGTTCCTCCCAAAAACTCTTTCATTGCCTACACCGGTGGTGGCGCTACCGTAGAAACAACCACCTTAACCGACCATGAAACAATGGTTGCTCAAGAGGTGGCGCTATTTTTAAAGAAGCATAACATTTTTTGGGCAGGCTTAGATCTTATTGATGGCTACTTATCCGAAATCAATATCACTTCGCCCAGTTTACTGGCAGCCGCTAACACCACTTTTAAAATCCATATGGAGCGCCCTTTATGGGACGAAGTGGAAGCCACTTTAGGTAGCGGAAAGTAAACGATAAAGTATCAACGCTGCCTCTTCTCTATTAATACTCAGCTCAGGATAAAAAACCTGCTCTGTTACAGTGAGAAGATCCCTTTGTTCGGCATACTGTACATATGGTGCATACCAAGCGGAGCGTGGAATATCCCTAAAGTTACTACCTTTTATTTTAGTAGGCATATCCACTTTTTGTGCATTCAAAAGCATGGTAAGGAATTCCACCTTCGTTAGAGGTTGATCCGGTTTAAAAGTTCCGTCGCTATAGCCCTGAACAATGCCGTTACTATAAGCTACTTCTACATACTGCCAAAACCAAGCGTTTCTTGGGACATCCAAAAAAGTTCCCGCTTTTGTTATGTCACCTTCCTTTTCGGTATCAATCTCTTTTGCCATGCCCGTTCCTTGCAAAATAAGTTTTAAACCTTCAGCCCGTGAAAGCGGATTTTTGCCGCCAAAAGAACCGTCGGCATAGCCTTGAATAATATTTGCCTTAGTAAGATAAACAAGTGCCTCTGCTAGCTCTTTTTGAGAACTTTCAACGTCAGGAAAAATGCCCGTTTTACTCATGCTAGTTTCTTTCTCTTCATTTCCTTTCAAGAGCATACTCCTCTTTATACTCCGTTTTGATGACAATACTCCCACTCCGGCACTTCCATGGAGTGGAGCCTCTTCTGCTGGTGCAGGCGGTTTGTCCAAATGTGCTTGAATATACAAAAGAGGATTGATCGTCACCAGTTCGCCCTTTGCTTGGCCGAGCCCATGATTAACACTTTCGGTATAGGTATAACCTGCATCTGCTGAATCTTTTGAGCTAAAAGGCCAATAAGGATGCCAAGGTGCTTGGTCATTATCAATTTGAAAATGAAGATGAGGATTGCTGGCTGCTCCTGTTTGACCACTTGTCGCTATTTGTTCACCTTTAGTAACAACATCACCCTCGGCCACTAAAATTGTATCCAAATGGCTGTAAGTTGAGTAATAAGTACTGGTCTTCGTATCATCATCATTATCCGGGAAATTATCATGCCGCACCACCATATGGTGTCCAAACCCAATATCTTGAAAAGCAACTTTTGTTACCACCCCATTGCCTATAGCATATACGGGCGTACCAATTGGAACTTTAATATCAACGCCAGTATGGCTTCCAGCATGTTCATATCCGTCAAATTTGTAGTTGCCCATGTACGGAACCGTATAGGTAATCTTGGCATCTAAAATAGGTTGATCCTCTTTATCGTTCCATTTTAATTCCTTAAATGGTGTCACCATGATTTCTGGATCATATTTAGGAAGAGCAATCCACTTATCTTCATCAAGCCCCTTGTAAGTAAAAGTAACCTCATCAGATTGGAGAGCTACCCAGTTAGGAACCTTTTTTATAGGCAGAGCCATGCCATCAAAAGGCTTTACGTTCTCAGAAGAGATAACGCTGGCCTCAAAATCAATAATATTGCCACCAACCCAAACGGTAGCGATCGTAAAAAATGCAATCACAACTAGAAAGCGCCGAAAAGGTTTTTTTGATGATTTTTGTGGCATAGCTATAGTGGTTTTATCCAACCATTATAGCACAAAAATCCCTAAATGTTTATAGCCTTTGCCTTCACCACCAATCGATTAAGCGTGGTATAGATAGGGGTACACGTATAGATAGTGACGATAGCCTCTTTGGTATTATGTTCAATCTCTAAGGCTGTAGGTTTTACCACCGTCGTTTCAAAAACCTCATAGATATACTCTTTCCCCTCCCAGTAGAGCATAATTCTGTCTCCAATCGCCACTTTATCTAAACTGAAAAGCGTATGAGGACCACTCACATATTGGTATCTATGACCCGCTAAAACCGTATTGCCACCTTTATCGGGCGTACTGCCTTTCGGGCGATGCCATATACCTCTATTCAGCGCATCCTCGGTTTTTCCCTCCACAATGGCAGTATTCACGCCAATTTTAGGAATAACTAAAGTATTCTCTTTGGGAATCGGTTTTAATTTTTCCAATCGATCTCTAAACACTTGCAGATGCTGCTGGGCAAATTTTCCCAGATAGGCATAATCTTCCCGCGGATCAGCATTATGTTGAAAAGTAGAGGTAAGGAGCGGTAAAAAAGGTGATAATATCAAAAAAATCCCCACAATCCCCAGCAGAAATGCCAAAATATTACGTACCTTCTGTAATGGAGGGAGAGCTTTCATCTTATAATTGACAAAACTAATGAACCCCTTGACAAATCTCTTATAACATATATTATGCCACCAGTCAACTGGGCGTTTATATTTACAATCCATAAATTATATATTTTAATTCAATAAACTATTTTTAACCCTCTCTCTATGAACAGATATCTCCCCAAACTGTTAAAAGGCACAAGATACTTTGTACTCTTGTCACTTTTTACCAACCTCTTTTTCAGCAGCATGGTGGCTTTAGCCGCTGGCGCTGAAACCGTAAATATTTTTGTCTGTAACGATCAAAACGCCAACGGCGCATGTGACGTAGGCGAACCGGGTATTGCTGGAGCTGGATTCACTGTCATGAGTGGTGTGAACCCATCAGCTGTTACAGACAACGGTGATGGCTCATATGTGTCCAATGTAGATGCCGGCAGTGTAAGCGTTGGTATAAATCATGCCATGGTAGCAACATCGTTAGGCGTACCACTAGCTTCTTTGGTTTTGCCGCCAGTTAATCCACAAATGGTCACAGTTATTGCAGGTACGCCCATGAGTGTAACTTTTGCCTACGGTATAAATAGTACTCCTCAAGTTCAAGGCCACCTTTTTATGGATGACAATGGCGACCTCGTACTGGATGCTACCGATAACAATGGCGTACAAGATGCCGGTGAAATGGATCTTGCCAATATCAATGTGGACATTATGGATACAGCATCAAGTGTTACGCTAGAAGGCTTAGTTTCAGATGCTTCTGGAAACTTTACCTCTACAGTACCATTAAGTAATGGCCAACAAATTTCGGTAGATATTTACGATACCGATTATCCAGCAGGTGCAACAGTAAGTACTACTGGCACTGGTGGAACCGATCCTCAAGTAGTAACGATGGGTGCGGGATTATTAACATTGGCTCCTATTGGTTTTTACGCACCTTTAAATCTTGGCCCAGGTAAAATTCGTGGTTGGGTTTACTTTGATGGAAATAGTAATGGCGGTGCAAACGAGCCATCTGATGTCAACCTAGGCGGTGTAACTGTTAACCTTACCGACCCTAATAATCCAGCTATCAATACATCTTTTGTAACGTTAAGTGCTAACACTGGCAATCCTGGGTACTATGAGTTCGACAACTTACCTCCAAGTTCTACCTATCAGATTTCTATCGATCAGGCTCAAATGGAAGCAAATGGAGTGTTTGGTGCAGGGTCTACGGTTACCACTATGGTGAATGCCTTACCTAACAATCCACAAACTGTTACTGTTGCTGGTCAATTGACTACAGCTCCAGAAATGGGTTTCAATTGGGCACTTGCTGGAGGTACCGGTTCAGTTCAAGGTTGGGTTTACTATGATGGTAATGCCAATGGTCAAGCCTACGAACCAAGCGATCTCTTCCTTGCGAATGTAACAGTCACCTTGGTAAGTCTTAGTGATCCAAGTATTGTTATTGCCCCTGTTAAAACAGCCAGTGCAGGTGCTCAAGGTCATTATATTTTTAACAACGTACCAGCGGGACAAAACTATCAAGTAGCTATCGACGTAGCACAAAGTATTGCTGACGGTGCCTTTAGCGCCGGAGCAAGTCTTACTACAGGTAACGACCCTCAAGCATTAACGGTGGTTGCTAATCAAACAACAAACATTAATAATGTTGGTTATACCTGGACCGCAACATCAGGTATTGGTAATATCCACGGCTTTGTCTTCTTTGATGGCAACGGCAACGGTATTCCAAATGAAGCACAAGATGTCTCCCTGGCTGGAGTAATAGTCAATTTACTTGATACGAGTAACAATCTATTAGCAACCTATAAAACTGAACAAAGTGCTAATGGCGGAACTCTTGGACATTTTGTATTCAACGGACTTCCATCCGGTGTACCATACATTATCCAAGTCGATACAGTACAAACGGCTGCTAATGGTGTCTTTAGTCCATCAGCAATGCTGACAACCAATAATGATCCACAAACCATCAATAATGTTGTTGCCGGTCAAAATATGTATATGCTTCCCATTGGTTATACCTGGAGCGTCAATCTAACTGGCCATCTCTTTATGGATAACAACGGCGATGGTATACAAGATGCTAATGATCCAGACTTAGATAATGTTGATGTTATCGTTTCCGATATGAATGGTAATAGTCAAACGGTTGCTACCGATGCAAATGGTAACTATTCGGCTGCTGTAGGTGCAGGGACATACACCCTTGATGTAGATACTAGTGATCCAGATATTATCACCAATACCGCTGTTACCACCAATGCAAGCGGTGGAACAGACCCTCAAACTGTTGTAGTTAGTGGTGCAGATGTTGCAGCCATCCCTGTAGGCTTTGCTGTTAATGTAGACCATGGCAGCGGTGGTGGAACTCGTAACACTGGCGGCGGAGATGTTGGCTTCCAAGGTGGGGGAACCACTCCTGACGATCGTTGTGATCCAAACGTGACAGATTGTACGCCTGATAATGGCGACACCGACAACGGCGATAACGGTTGTAGCCGCACCGATGTAAACTGTGATCCTGCGCAGGGTGATGATCGTTGTGATCCAAACGTGACAGATTGTACGCCTGATAATGGCGACACCGACAACGGCGATAACGGTTGTAGCCGTACCGATGTAAACTGTGATCCTGCTCAGGGTGATGACAATACCCCTTATGAAGGCGGTGGAGCTGTAGATCCTAATGCGGAAGCCACAGAGGGAGGAGTACTCCCTGCAACTGGTGGTAATGCTCCTTTCCTTCCTATGATCGTAGGTATGATACTACTAGCTGGTGCTAGCCATCTCTATCGTAAAGATTTAGTAAAATTCCTTGTTACCAAAATTAAGTAAGCACCACGCACGAAGTGCGCGCTAACAAAAGACCCGAGCAGTATAATCACTGCTCGGGTCTTTTGAAAAATTTTTAATTTTTAATTCATAATTATTAATTGCTATCTACACCATTTCATCCTTTCCCGCAGCCATCGTAAGCGCACCAACATTTTCCTTGGTAAAGAAACCTTCATACTCATCACAGCGTTGAATGTACTCGGTAATTAAATAAGAGTACTGCGAAGACTTTGAAAAAATCTGTTTTAAACCTTCCTTACATGAGCCGATCACATGGAGCAAAAACTCTTTTTCAGCCTTCTTGAGCTGATCCACAACATAGTCCACATTCTGGTAATCATCCTCCACTTTTCCATAAAGTCCATCTACCACGGCATAAGCAATATGGTGCATCCTTCGGCCAAAATTACGCACAAAATCCTCGGTAGGTGAGGGGAGTTTTACCATGTGATTCACGTAGTAAGGCGTATTATTCGCCGTAAAAACCTTGGCCGGAGATCTTGATTCAGGAATATTTTTAGTATTACGCGTAACATTCGTAGAAGAGTTTTGATCGCTAATATCATAAGCACCCCATAAATAATATGAACTCATCGTCAAATATTCCAAAATAGCGTGCTCGCGGTCATGGCAGTACACACGCGTTGCTAAATGATCAATTGGTAAAATATACTTTAAAACATCGAGGCTCTCCTGAATAACTTTCATTTTTTTAAACAGAGCCAGATCGTCCTCACTAAAACTCCATTCGCGCTCAAAGTCGTACTGGCGTTGATCCGCGTAGGCCTGCGTATAACCAATATGGTTCCAGGTAAAGACCGAAGGCTGGGTAAAATGGATATAATGTTTGCTGCGGCTTTGCGGAAGCTCCCCCTGAAAACGTACGCCACACTCTTTTAATTTTGCGACCGCCTCATCCAAATCCTTCACCGAAAGCACCTCGCCAATATAGCGAGTATGCGGCTTTTTTATGCCATTCGCCGAAAGCTGGTTCATACTCCAAACCGTATCGTGCATATCTGTAAGCGGTTCCCGAATAATAAAATCCGGATTTTGCTCACTAATACGTAGCAAATGGTAACGGTACAGGCTGTCCTCAAATGAGCGCACATATGTATAAGGGGTCATCACATGCAGCTCGCAAATATAGTTCCGTACAGCCATAGAGTCCACCTCCACCATCACAGCCTCAATAACGCCAATATTCTCACTTAAACCAAGTTTATCGCGCTCCTTATAAATCTTTAAAAGATATTCCTCAAAAAAATCCGAATTCACCTTATCCCCAAAACGCTTAAAAGGTTGCCCAGGAAGCATATTTGCGGGCGGTATTATTATTGGTGATACAGGATGTGGGATTTTCGTAGCAGGTACTTTATTTGAATCCATAAAAATCGAGATAAAGAAATAAAAATCACTCCCATTATATAAAAAGCGTTAAAAGATTTTCAATATTAGCCACTTCACCTTCACTAACGATCCCACGCACACCATCAACAATACAAACCACAGAAGTCCTCCAATAAAAGGAACAAAGCCTAAAACCTGAAGCCCCACAACACCCAGAACTAACCAAAACCAAGTGATATGGTTTTTCTGGGATTTTTTGATGTACTTGTTTAGCAGTCCACCCAGCACAATCCCTGCAAAAACCGTACTGATAAAAATCGCCAAAATGTACACAAGCAAAATAACACCTCCCAAAAGTGCACCTACGCCAGTAATCAAACAGGAAATAGCCACAATTGGCGAAACAATAAGCAAAAGGAACCCCACTCCAAAATTACTCCAAAAACTATTATGATCAATAGCCTCACTTACAACTCTTTGTGTAAGATTTCCACAAAGCCCAAAAATAAACGCCGCAACCACCAACACCGTTAAAACTCCCATTAACATACTGAACCAAATAACACTTGTCGCATTTTTTTTCCAAAAATCACCCAAGTCCTCTTTTGCTTCTTTGTATTCCATACTTTTCACATAACGTTCTCCTTTTACTTGGGCTGCAGGATTTACTTTTACATCACCACCTTGGGCGATAAGATCTCCACCAATAACTGCATGAGGGCCGATCTCCACCTGGCCTCCAAAAGTAATAACATCGCCACCCACAGAGCCATCAATTAAAAGGTTTCCGCCAGCAACACGGGCATCGCCATGAATGGTACCGGAAATATTAATAGTGCCACCGAAAATCAAAGCATCATCTTGAATATTACCCGTTACTACAACCGTTCCACCCGCAGACACTAAGTCGCCATTCACCGTGCCAGCCACCACCGTTGAAGCTCCACTTAAGTACAAATTACCCTCTACAGTTTCTTCCGCTGGAACATTTTCTTCCATGCGAAAAGTTGAAGCCAAGACCGATGTGGGCATAAGAACAGGCAAAAACAAAAAAACTCCTGCCAACAACAGAAAAAATTTCTTCATAGATACAATTAAAAAATAGAATCTTTTCTCTTTTATACCAGAACCTATGTATTTTTTCCACTCAACTTAAAACCCAAAAGCCGAAGGACAAAGCTTATTTAAGAAGCAGTCCTCACACAACGGGCGTTGCGCTTTACAAAGCTTTCTCCCATGGGCGATTAAGTAATGCGAAAACATGCCCCAATCCGGCGGAGCAACAATTGTCATAAGATCTTTCTCGATTTTCTCGGGCTGTTTTTCTTTGGTTAAGCCCAGTCGTCGTGATAACCGCGTTACATGGGTATCAACCGTAATTCCCACCTGCACCCCATACGCATTAAATAGCACCACATTAGCCGTTTTGCGAGCAACCCCCGGAAGCATTAAAAGCTCTTCCATCGTCTGCGGAACAACGCCTCCAAACTTTTCCACCAGCAATTTGCAGGCATTTTGAATATTTTTAGCCTTATTTCTATAAAAGCCGGTAGAGCGAATAGCAGTTTGCAGCTCTTCAATCTTAGCATCAGCAAAATCCTTAGCATTTCTATATTTTTTAAAAAGAGCTGGCGTTACTTTGTTTACCATAACATCGGTACATTGTGCAGAAAGTATCGTGGCCACCATAAGCTCTAAGGGGTTGCTATACATAAGCGCACATTGAGCATCAGGATAGTGCTCCCTCAGCAGTTTACATAATATTGGTAAATTTTTACGTGCCTTTTTTAGATTGATTTTCGGTGTTTTTTCCATACTATAATAAATAAAGCACTGTAAAGATTATAACCATGAAAAAACAGTTACTCAAATATATGCGCTGGCTACAGGGACTAAAAGATCAAAAAAAATCCCTTATTTTCTTAATTGGTCTTAATGTTTTTATGGGGATTGCTTCCAACGTTGTGGACTGGCCTTGGCCTTTAATGGTAGATTGGTATCTTATTCCTTTTACACCTATTTGTGCCCTTTACCCCTTGGCGTTAGCCCTTTGGTTTACCCTTTATTTTTACAAAAAACCTATTCCCGCATGGTACACCGCTTTTATTGTTATGGGCGTATCCAGTTATGGCATGATGGCTTACCTGTATTACCCTCTCTATATGGATGCGTTTGGAGTTTATTTTAGACCGCTCGGCAATATGGTTTGGGTATCAATATATGCCTTACAAGCACTTATTATCCTACCAGAGCTTAAAAAATTACCCTGGTATCAATATGCCTTCATTGGTGCTTATTTTGGCTTTAAAGATTATGCAGACCGTTTTTTAGGAACCTTCATTGATGTAAATATTCCTGATTTTACCCCAGGTTTCATGAGTTTATTATTTTATAGCATCATTGTTTTGCACATCATCGCTTTTGCTTTGATTATCTATTTTCCACGTAGAAAAGCACATAAACCAAAAGTCTAAGTGCCAATAAACTATAAACTGTCACTCATAACTGTTTCAGTAGCTTCTGTGTTTGCAGTATCCTCATCGGCCACTCTTTTGACCTTATTTTCGCCGATAACTCTACTGCGGTATTTTTCAGGCAAGGCATCAATATCTAAAGATGACAAAGGTAAATAATCAAGCGGGTCAACATATTTGCCACCTTTCATAACCTCAAAATGCAGATGTGGACCGGTCGTCATAAGTCCCGCTCCTTTTGTTCCGGGCGTAGCGCCGCTTAAGGCCACCACTTGTCCCGCAAAAACGGTATCACCTTGCTCTACTCTAAACTCTGAAACATGGCCATACACTGTCATAAATCCTCCTTGATGAGCTAAAATAAGATAACTATAGCCATAGCCATTATCTTTCGCTTTATAAACAACGCCATCCGCTGGTGCACGCACCGGTGTACTTTGAGCCGCACGTATATCAATAGCATTATGTTCCATATGAAAAACAGAACGGTACCCTGCATCATGAAAATAAGCGGTGATGCCTGAACTTGGGCTCACCGGCCAAATCGGCTTAAAATCCCCGGCATCTTTGGTGGATTTAATGTAGTTCAACACCGATCCCATCCCTTCACCTAAAATCCCTTTATAATCATCAGGATTAAACTTGTCCCCCAGTTCGTCCATCTTCTGTTGGATAAAATCTAAATTACTTCGCAAAACTTTAAGATCATCCCGAAGTTCCTCTTGTTGTTTTTTTGACTGTTCCAAAAGTTGTTGATAAATAGCCTCCTCGCCATTTGTTTGTTTTAAAAGTTGAGCTTTAGCCAGACGCTGAATATCAAAGGTATTCTTTTCCTCTTCTAAACGATCCCGTAATTGTGCCAATATAGTTTTTTGCTCTTCTTGCTGTTGTTGATCTTCCTCTAAGGCTACAACTAAAACCTCCAACCGATCAAAAAGCTCATGACCTGCGTCTTCCAAAATATTAAAATATTTCATTTCCTGTAACTGCTCCCCAATTGGCATATCAGAAAGGAGCATTTTAGCGACATTTATGTCATGTTCGCCGCTAAGCGTATCGTTCATAGCATTTTGTTGTTCATACAAGGCATTCAAATAATCCAAAAGCATGCTCTTTTGATTTTCAATAGCCATTTTTTTAAGCTCAATCTCCTCATACAGTTTCACTATACTATTCTCTTTCTCCGTAATTTGGATCGCCACATTCATAATCAACTCTTTTGTGGTGGCAAGATGTTGATCTAAATTATTAAGTTGATCTCTAAGCGTACTTGTCTCCAGCTCAATCTCTTCCAAATGGCCTTTGGCATCACCCACATTCTTAGTAACACTATAAAAATCATTCTGGGAAGCCCGTAACTGATCACGTAGCGTTTGCATAAATTGGTAGCGCTTTGTTTCCGCCTGATCTGCCTCTTGAGTGGCACCTTCCGTTTTTGGCACGGCATCCTGTGCGACTCCATCCAAAACCTGTACTTTCTCCTCTTGCGCCATCAAAACCTTTATAGGGAGTACCAGTGGCGCAATGAAGAGCGTAAATACCAGGGTCACACCTGTCATCAACTGTTTTTTTGTTTTTCGCATTTCCATACGCACAAGAATGGCAAAATAATCCCTTTATTATACATCAAATAAGCCTTATCGACAAGATTGCGCAGCTGAATACAAGATTCTCTTGCCTCCGCTAGAATAATTAAGTAAAATCATCATGCTTAAGAGCAGAATGAACAATAAAAGGAAGAATTGTTCATCATTAATTATTAATTATATAAGCCATGGCACATAAGAAAGCAGGAGGTTCTACCAGTAACGGTCGTGATTCACAGGCCAAAAGACTAGGTGTTAAAGTCTTTGGCGGCCAAGAGGTAAGATCCGGCAATATTATCATCCGTCAGCGTGGCACTAAATTTCATCCAGGCAAAAACGTTGGTATTGGTGTAGATCATACTATTTTCGCGCTTATTGATGGAAAAGTGCAATTTCAAGAAAAACAGATGCGTAAATTTGATAGCCGCGTGTTTAAGGAAACTTTGGTCAATGTTGTCGCTTAACAACGTCCATGTCCGATCTTGAGTCATTTAGTGGGTTTGATAGTGGGAGTAACGCCATGGATCCCAACGCTTTTGAGAAATTCAAAGAACGCATGAAAGCCGCGGCAGCCCAGCTCAAGGCCATGCAAATAGGGGAGCAGAAACAGAAAAAAACCGAAGACGAGCTTATAAAAATCCTCCTTAAATTTATCCAGTCCGGTCAAAAACGTGATCTCATGCTCTTGGTGGCGCGCTTATTGGAAGAAAATGTTCCAGCCAGTTTTATCATAAGTTTACTGCTTATTTCCAATCAGGACATGCAGCAAGAGTTAGGCATCAAAATGCTGCCAGCAGCTATGTCTCATGAGTTCCCCGAAGACTCAGATCGTGAAACCCTGCCCGATCGCTATTTGGAAGGGAGTGTCTTGCCTTTAAAAATTAAAATTGCCATCGATAGCTGGATTCAGGACATCTTACGCCGCGCTTCTGAAAACCCTCACCGTGTCCTTAAAACTGTCCTGGACTCCGAAGGCATTATTAAATTAGCGGTAACCCAGCTCTCCACTTTTAGCTTACGTGATTTTTTGGAACAGCAACATGAAACCAGCATCCCCGTAGAATACGATCGCCTCAAAGATTTCATGGACATGATGCTTGAAGGCATAATCAAAAAACTCCAAGAACAAATTAAGGATCAAAAACTTTTAAACGAATAAGCACTCTTCCAGTGCCTTGCCACCTTTATTTTCTCTTTTTAAGCACATCCCTAATCTCCCTTAGAATTAATACCTCTTCCGATGGTTCATCTGCTTTTATCTCCTCTTTCTTTTTGAGTCTATTAAACTGTCGTACAACCAAAAAGATCGTAAATGAAATAATGAGAAAATCTATAACGGTATTCATAAAAACACCATAGTTCACCATAACAGCAGGTGTTGTGTCGGTGGCTTCGTGTAGAGTAAGAGCTAGATGTTTAAAATCAACACCACCGGTAAGTAAACCAATTGGCGGCATAATAATATCGGTAACAAGCGAACTAACAATTTTACCAAAAGAGCCACCAATAATGACACCAATGGCCAACTCCATCACGTTCCCTTTCACCGCAAATTTTTTAAAATCCTGTAGCATCTGCAGGAATATTACAGTAAATTTTCTTTCATGTTAAACTTTAATACAAAAATACAAATTACCCTAAATTTCCTTCACCATGTTAGATACCATCGCCACTTTCTTTACCCGTTATTCTCCTTTGCTATTTCTGGTGAGTTTTCTTCTATTTTCGATTGTTGTTTTGAGTGAAAAAAAGAGATCATCCGGTAATAATAAAAAAGACCATTTTTTCTCCAAAACCTCAGCCCTTCTTCTGGCCTTTTCTATATTTTCCTTCATCTTTCCAACCACGATCAATCCTCTTTTTTTAGGATGGGGTTACAACATCATGAAACTTGATAGCTACCTTCAAAGCGGAGATATTTTGTGGTACCAGGATCATATTAACATCTCCGGTGGAGAGATCCTGGAACCTGATTACCATTACCGTTTCCATGGACTTAAGCTAAAAACCGGTGAAAAAATATCGACAATAGACAAAAATATGGTAGCTGCCTTAGACCAAATGAGAATAAAGCAAGATCCCTTATACACAACTGAAAGTGGAGATTTTTCACTCACAAGCGACACTAGAAAATTTCTTAGCAATGCCAATGGTGAAATACTTATAACCACCACTCAACCGCAAAGAGTTATTACCTTAAGTTACACCACTATTAATCAAAGCCATTTTCTCATTAAAGCTTTCGACTTTTCTGGAGCAAAAAAATGGGAGATCACTTCTGATGAACTCCAAACCAACTGGCTTACCGACGATTTTTTCTTAAGCTACCATCCCTTCAGCGGCTTTGTTATGTACGATAAAAACTTTATCGGATTGGGTGCTGGCTACGCCTTTGCCATCGATCTTGAAACCGGAAAAATAGCCTGGAAGAGGCGACTATAGGAATACTAAAAATGCAATATTTGGGGTGGTCTATGGGGCTCGAACCCATGACCCTCGGGACCACAACCCGATGCTCTGCCAGCTGAGCTAAGACCACCACGCCCGGAAATTCTAGCAAATACTCAAACAAAATCAAAGCCAGAAAAAGAAAACAACCAAGACACCCTCTGAACTTGCAGACGGTGCCTTGTGGGTTTTAGGAGTATCAACGCCCTAGAAAAGCCTTAATATCCTAAAACAATGTGAATTTATATCGTAAAGAATTTTTCCATGTCATAAGGGAGAACCGTTACGTCATAAGAACGTACCGTGACATCTACCTTGTCTTCCCCACCATTATAATACTCTTCCCCTTTAAACACACGCTTTTTCATAAAATTATATTTCTTTTGGAGAACTTCATTGTCCTCAGCCAAAGTTCTAAACTCATTTCCATGTAAAACATAGTAAGCATAAGTTTCTGCAAAGTCCTCAAAGGGATCTGACATAGCATATCCGGATACAAAGTCGAGTTCACTTGAATCTTCTTTTAGCGTTTGCTCGTCTTCAAAACTCAGGCTGTAAAAGTAAGCACTTGGATCATTTTTAGCGACAACGTTGTCGCCATCCATAAAGTTACTTTTTCCTTTGGTGCCAT